>CAZXXV010000062.1:0-12634 GCA_964644725.1 uncultured bacterium | reverse complement strand
CTGTCCGGATGAGCTCCATGACCTCCAGTTGGTTCCGGAGGTCCAGGTTGCTGGTCGGCTCGTCGAGCAGCAGCACCTCCGGCTCCTGCGCCAGCGCGCGGGCGATGGCGACCTTCTGCAGCTCGCCGCCGCTCAGGGTCTCCACGGGGCGCAGGGCCAGGCGCGCGAGGCCGAGCTGCGTCAGTATTTCATCCACCACCCGATGGTCCCGCGTTGTCGCCTGCCAGCGGATGTGCGGCAGGCGGCCCAGGAGCACCGCATCGAAGACGGTAAGGTGCTCGCCGCCGTGCCGCTGGGGCACGTAGCCGACGAGCCGGGCGATCTCGGATCGCCTGAGCCGCCGCAGGTCGCGCGCACCGAGCATGACCACGCCGCACTCCGGGCGCAGGATCCGGTTGAGGCAGCGGAGGAGGGTGGACTTGCCCGCCCCGTTGACTCCGAGGAGGCCCAGGCTCTCCCCCGGGGGGACGCTGAAGCTCACCCCGTCCAGGACGGGGAGGCTGTTGTAGCGGAACCGCACGTCGCGGACGGTCAGGATCATCGGCGTGCCGCCCGCAGGAGGAGCCAGAGGAAGAGCGGCGCCCCCATGAACGAGGTGAGGACGCCCACGGGGAGCGCCCCCGATCCGACGGCGACGCGCCCGAACGTGTCCGCGGCCAGTAGGAGGCCCGCGCCGATGAGCGACGCGTACGGGATGAGCAGGCGGTGGTCCGCCCCCACCAGCCGCCGCCCGATGTGCGGGGCCAGCAGGCCCAGGAAGGCGATGACGCCGTGAAAGGCGGTCGCGAGCGCTGCGATCAGCGTGGCCAGCAGCATCCCGAGGAGACGCAGCCGGTCCACGTTTACCCCCAGGCCGAGGGCTGTCTCCTCGCCCCCCAGGAGGGCATTCAGATTCCAGCCGTGCGCCAGGAAGTAGGTCGTGACGCCGACCGTGGCAGCCGCGAGGAGCCCGATCTCGCGCCAGGTGGACCGGGCGACGTCCCCGAAGGTCCAGAAGACCACCGAGGCGATCTCCGTCTCGGTGGCGAAGTACTGCATCAGGATCGTCCCGGAGGCGAAGAGCGAGGACAGCGCCACGCCGGCCAGAATGATGGACTCCGGCGCCATCTTCCGGAGGCGCGCCAGCGCCAAAATCGCCACGGTGGCCAGCAGGGCGCCCAGGAACGCGCAGAGGGTCACGCTGGACAGGCGCGTGACGAAAACGCTGGCCGAGACGCCGACGCGTAGCGCGCTCCCTTTCACAGTCCCGGCCTGCAGCCAGACGATGGCCAGCGCGGCCCCGGAGGCCGCTCCGTGGCTGATCCCGAGCGTAAAGGGCGACGCCAGGGGGTTCCGGAGCAGGCTCTGCGTCGCGAGGCCCGCCAGCCCCAGCGCCCATCCGACGACGATCGCGGCCACGATGCGGGGCAGGCGAACGTTCCAGACCACGACGCGGGTTGCCAGGTCGGCCTTTCCAACCAGCGCTCGCGCCACGTCGTGCACCCCCAGCCCGTAGGAGCCCATCGCCACGGCCAGGATGGCGAGCAGGCCGAGAAGGCCGGCGAGTCCGGCCAGGAGCAGCAGCCGCCCGCGGAGGGCCGCCCGGTAACGGCCCAGGGTGTCGTCGTGCCGCTGGAGGGACACCTCGGCGAGCGGGGCGGCCGGCGCGGGGGCGCTCACAGCCGACTCTCCAGGCCCTCGAAGCAGGGTGCGCACAGGGTCTGGCCGTTGAAGCGGCGGGTGCGGGACTCCATCGTCTTCTCGCCGCAGGCCTCGCATGTGAGATTCTGCATGAGAGGCGCCCGCTTGGGCATGGGGCCGGGCGCCGGCTGCATGCGGAAGGCGTCTGCGAGGTCGGCGTCCATGATTCGCTTGGCCCACTCGGCCCGGTGCGCCTGCAGCGCCTCGGCCTCCTCCGGCGTAAGGGTTCCCGCCATCCGCTTCTGCTGGAGGCTCAGCACCTTCTCGTGCGATCCCCCGAGCCGGTCGGCGTCGAAGAGAAACCGCAGCGCCTTCCCGTCGCTGCGCCGGTAGAAGCTGAAGGCCATCTTGCCGTGGTCGCGGTGGATCAGGTTCCCCTTGCCGAACGTGCAGCCCGTGAGCACCTGGATCGCGTCCACCCCGCACATGTCGGTCTCCACGACGGCGACGATCTCCTCGTCCCCGGCGCGGCCGAACTCCCGCAGGGCCAGCTCGCCCGCGCGGATGCCGATGGCGAGACCGGGGCACCAGTGGCCGTGGAACTCGACCACCCGCTGGATTTGCTCCTGCGTGAGCGTCGTTCCCCCCATGGCAGCTCTCCTAGCGACCGTTAGCAGCGCCGTCGCGGGGGACGGCACGAAGAAAATACCCCAGGGTGCCGTCAGTGAGCATGTCGACCACCAAGCCGGCTGCGGCGAACAGCCGCCGCATCTTCGCGGGGTCCGGAAGCCGGTCCCGGGCAACGGCCGTCCCGGCCTTGCGGTGCCGATCATTGACCTCCGCGACATTGATGAAGTGGGCTACGACCACCAGGCCGGAGGGTGCCAGCAGGTCGGCCATCCGCCGCACCGCCACGGCTGGATCATCGAAGTGCGGAAAGACCTGGTGGCAGACGATGCGGTCGAACCGCCGGGCCGCGCCCCGGAAATCCTCCAGGGCGGCGTGCAGGACCTGGACGTTCGTCCGGCCTGCCAGCCGCTCGCGGGCGGCCTGCACCATGCGCACGCTGATGTCCAGCGCGACCACCGAGCCGGTGTCGCCCACCGCCGTGGCGAGGAGGGCGGAGAGCCGTCCGGTTCCGCACCCAGGCTCCAAGATCCACTGGCCCGGGGCGATCGTCCCGTCGCGGAGCAGCCGCTGGACCTTGTCTGCCTCCGCGGCGCCGTACTCGAGTGCCGCCCAGGGGGCCTCCACCTGATCGTCGAAGTACGCTGCCTTGAGGAGGTTCATCTGGGGCCCGCCATTCCCGATGCCACGCACCATTTCCCCGGAGGGGCACTGCAACCTACCTTTGCCGACTCACTAACGGTAACATGATACTTATAATCGTAGCACGAGTCAACTCCAATCATCGCGCCCCCGTTGATGCCCGTCTTCGTGGTGGGGCCGGTACTCATCGGTCTGACGACCGCGACCGAGGCCGCCGGAGCGGGCGTCCTCAACGCTTTCCTGGGTGGCGTCCTGGTGGAGCAGGGACTCGAGCTGCGCCACATCCCGCCGATGCTCCCGGGACTCGATCCTGGCCAGCGCCAATCGTATCGTCATCACCGCTTTCTCCGGGCCGCACACCTGGATTCTGGCGTTGGAGCACGTGCCCAACCGGGTGGCGGTGCTCGTCTTGAGGGTGGACCTGCTGCTCTGAGTCATTCTGTTGGTGCTGGACATCATCATCCTGGCCATCGGGTTCTTTGTGGAGATCGCCCCGGCCATCGTTCTGCTGACCCTGGTGTTCATGCCGGCCCTCAGTCTGTGGCCGCCCGTGCTACTCATGGAGCAGCGGGATAGCGGTACCCGCGAGATCCCCCTGTGGAACCAGGCACGTCGTATCTCTGCAACCGGAAACCCCCATTCGGCGTTTCACATCTGCAACCCAATTGCCCGGTCACCCGAGAGCTCGCCGGATCTCGGCCCGCATCATGTGCGGAATTCCAAGGAGTTACCTGGATTCATGGGTGGGCATCCCGACACCTCCGATATGGCACGCTCCATGCCTCACAGAGAAGCGGAGGCGTGCACGAGATGCGTGTGGCGATCCCCGTCTGGAACGAGCGGGTGTCTCCGGTATTCGATGCGGCGGCTCGACTGGTGCTGGTGGACGTCGAGAACGGTGTCGAACAGGCGCGCCGCGAAGCGATCATGAAAGAATCGTTTCTGGCGCAGCGGGCACGGCGGCTGGTCGAGTGTGGGGTGAACGTCCTCATCTGCGGTGCGATTTCCCGGCCGCTGGCGGCCACGCTGGCGGCTTCTGGCATCACGGTGATCCCTTGGACCGCTGGTCCCGCGGATGAAGTGTTGGAGGCGTATCTGAAGGGGCGGCTGCCCGATCCGCGCTGGCTGATGCCGGGCTGCGGCGGCAGGCGACAACGCCAGCGGGGCGGTCGCGGAAGGTGCGGGAGGGGAAAGCCGGGTAGCTGGCTGGCGTTCCAGTTCTGCAACCATGCTGTCGTTGCCCTAATCCACTCGGATTGTCCGCTGCCCACGATTCTTTGATGTTAGAGTAGTTTCAGCGGTTCGTTCCGATGCTGTTTCCATCCGATACCTGGCATGCGGCGTGCTTCACGCAAGGGTGGAGGCGCACAGGACATGCGACTGGCAATCCTTACCTGGAACGATCGTATCCCCTCGGTCTTCTGCCGGTTCCGCTGCGCGGCGAGCTCCATCGGGCGGTGGGAGATCAAGGAGTGGATGATTCCGATCAGGATCGGGAACACCGTGATCCGCCCTGACGACTTCGTCTTCGGCGATATCGATGGCGCGGTGATCGTCCCCCGGGAGGTGGTGGCTGAGCTCCTCGTGAAGGCCACGGAGAGCGGGAAACGGGAGAAGCGGATACACGCCGACCTTCGCAGGGGGATCACCGTCTCCAAGGTTTACAAGAAGCACGGCAAGTTCTGAGATACCAGAGTTGCATCTTTCTTCACCGGTGCCATACACACTCGCCCGCGACACCTAGGGACAGCCTAAGCAGAGATGGCCTTCGTGGCATTTTGCGCGGAAGAGTCTTTCGCTACAGAGACTTTCCGCAACGATTCCAGCGAGGGGTCCGGTCCGGAAATCCCAAACGCCCGGAGGCTACCTTGCCGGGCTTCGGCAGACGGCGATCTGAGGGACGAGGTCCGCCGGATTCGGACACAAGGAGCCAGGGTTCGCAGGGCGTTGTTCTCAGTCCGAAGATGCTTTTCCCACCAATCTTACAAGGAGGAATCGCGATGCGACGCATGGTTCTCGGAATCATCGGTCTCGCTCTGGCGATGGCGCTTCTGCTGCCGGTACCGAGCTGGGCGGGCGCAGCCCCCGCGGAGCTGAGCGTGTGGAGCGCCTTCCCCGAACTGCATGAGCAGGTGACCTGGATTGCGGCCAAGTATATGGAGAAACACCCCAACATCAAGATCAAGACCACCCTGTTCCCCCAGCGAGCCCTGGAAGAGAAGGTGGCGGTGGCCCTGCCGGCCGGGCAGGCCGCGGATTTGATCGAGTCGGTCAAGATGGATTTCTACCGCTACTACCTCGCAGGTCACCTGGAGCCACTGCCGAAGGATGTGGTGGATTGGGTGAAGTTGAACTACCCCGACTACGCCGTGGCGTCGGTCACCTCGGAGAAAGGGGAGATTTTCACCTTCCCCTGGTTGAATTCCCTGAAGATGATGTTCTACAACAAGGACCACTTCAAGGAGGCGGGGATCACCAAGACGCCCGAGACCACTGACGAGATGATGGAGATGGCCAGGAAGCTCACCAAGCGGGACGAGAAGGGCAACCTGACCTGGGCCGGCCTGGACCTCCGCCTCTCCGGGGGCGGGTTCGGCACGGCCGAGAAGTATTGGACCCAGGTGATGATCCCCTACGGGGCGAAGGTTGTCGAGAAGGTGGGAAGCAAATGGCGAGCCGGCTATGACAACGAGGCCGGGCGCATGGCCCTCAAGTTCTACATTGACGCCGTCCACAAACACAAGGTGGACAGCCTTGACTTCAAGTCGGATGCCGAGGCCTTCGGCCTGGGGATCACCTCCATGTTCCAGCGAGAGTCATGGGTGGTGGGCTACATGGCGAAGAATGCGCCCAAGGTCAACTACGGCGTCTTTCTGATGCCCAAGGGTCCCGGCGGGTGGGGGACGGTCGGCAACACCATGGGCCTCTCGGTGGCGAAGTCGAGCAAGCACAAGAGGGAGACCTTCGACTTCGCCATGTTCATGATGAATGACGACATGTCCCGCGCCACCTTCGCCGACTGCGGATGGCAGCCGTTCCGGAAGGGAGTGGATTACAGTCAGCTCTACAAGTCCCGGCCGCAGCTTAAACCCTTCATTGACGCCGCGCAGACCAAGGGACATACGGTGTACGACTACGACAACCTTGTCCCCATCTTCGAGATCTATTCGCGGATGGCGGACCGTCTGATGGCAGCATTCAAGCGGGCTGACCTGGTGGACAATCCGGCCGGCATGGCCAGGGTCATCAAGGACACGGCGGACGAGACCAACCGGATCCTGGACGAGCACGGCCTGCTGGCGAAGTAGGGGCTGGCAGCGCACGCCAACAACGGCGAGGCGGCGGCGGGCTGAGCGCGCCCCCTGCCGCCCGCCGTTTCCTGCGGGCCGCGGAGAGCGACATGGCCGAGGCGGCGATGCGAAGAAGCCGGGTGGCGGTCGGGGTGGGGGGACGTCTGACTCGCAGCCAGATCGGTTTCCTCTTGGGCATCGTGATGCCCGTGATCGCCCTGTTCATCGTCATCCGGGTGATCCCGATACTGGTCGTGCTCCTGATGTCCTTCACCAATTACAACCTGATCCGGCCCCTGGTCCGGCTCCTCCCGTACGAGAACTTCACCCGCCTGGTGGGCGACCCCAACTTCATCACCGCCTTCGTCAATTCCACCGAGTTCGTTCTCGTTGCGGTCCCGCTGGAGATCATCCTGGGCCTCGTTTTCGCCATCTACCTCAACCGGAAGGTCCGCTTCGAATCGCTGTACGAGACCCTGTACTTCCTGCCGTACATCGTGCCCATGGTGCCGGCGGCCATCATCTGGAAGTGGATCTACGCCCCCGGGACGTACGGGCTGGCCAACTACCTCCTGGACCAGATGGGTTTCCCCCGGGTCGGCTGGATGAGCACGCCCCAGATCAGCCTCTTGGCGGTCATCGGCATCCACGTGTGGAAGCAGCTCGGATTCTTCGTCATCATCTTCCTGGTGGGCCTCAAGAACATTCCCAAGGATTTCCGGGAGGCGGCCCTGGTGGACGGCGCGACCCCCTGGGGGGTGACCCGGCGGGTGGACATCCCACTCCTCAAGCCGGTGATCCTCTTCGGCGTGGTCATGGCCACGATCTGGGCCTGGTCCGCCTTCACCGAGGTGTACATCATGTCCCAGGGAACCGACATCTCCACCGGGGCGGAGATCCAGGTCCTGGTCACCCGGATCTACGCCGAGGCGTTCCTGTACTTCAACATGGGGTACGCCTCGGCCATCTCCTTCGTGCTGTTCTTGGTGTCCTTGATCTTCGTGGCGGTGCAGTTCTGGCTCATCCGCGTGGAGTCGTCCTGAGCAGGGGGTGACCATGGCGACGCGGCGGTCGACGGAAACGCTTTGGGGACGGGCGGGTCTCCACCTGTTCCTGGGATTCACCAGCTTTCTCATGGTGCTCCCCTTTGTGTGGGTCTTCCTCACCTCCTTCAAGCGCTCGGGCGACATCGTCACAGAGATCCCGCACCTCCTGCCCACGGTCTGGACGCTGGAAAACTACATCAATCTTCCCAGGGTGGCCCCGTTCCTGCGCTTCTTCCTCAACAGCATTGTGGTGTCGGGAGTCTCGACCATCTGCATCGCCTTGGGCTCGGCCGCGTGCGGGTACGCTTTCGCAAAGTACCGCTTTCGAGGGCGGGACTTTCTGTTCGCCCTGGTGATCTCCACCATCCTCATCCCGCTCCAGACCTACATCGTGCCCCTGTACCTCCTCACCTGGAAGCTGGGGTGGATCAACACCTATCAGGGGCTTATCTTCCCGTTGATCATCATGAGCTCGGGTATCTTCTTCCTTCGCCAGAATATCATGGGTATCCCGGACGAGTTGATTGACGCCGCCCGAGTGGACGGGGCCTCGGAGTGGAAGGTGTTCGGCACCATCATCCTGCCCCTGAGTATCTCGCCCATCGCCGCCATCTCGATCGTGAACTGGGTCTACACATGGAGTCTGTTCATCTGGCCACTGATCGTGGCCAACTCCTCAGACCTGTTCACCATGGAGCTGGGCCTCATGTACTTCCAGCGCGAGTATGCGGTGGAATATGGCGGCATCATGGCCGCCTGCGTGATCACCCTGCTGCCGGTCCTGGTGGTCTTTCTGATGTTCCGGACCCGGATCATCGAAGGGGTGGCGTACACCGGGATGAAGACCTGACCGCCGTTTCCGGGAGCGGACCAAATTGGCCGCTTCCCGGATTGCGTGCGAGGGGGTCCCGCCCGTGATGAGGGCCGCCGGACGGTTTCGACCGACGCGGACGGAATTGCACGGGCGCAATTGAATCCTGGGTCTTGGAATTGCAACTCTGCACCTTGAAGGCCATCCGTCCCGCCCTCCCGGCCGCCCCTGGCCCTGGAAAATCAATCGCTTCCTTTTGTTCGCGCCCGACCTGATGTTCCTGGGAAATCTGGCATGCCTGATGCTTTCTTCGAGGCCAGAGGCAGGAAGCACATGAGGGTTGCGATTGCTGTCTGGAATGATCGCGTTTCCCCGGTCTTCGATGCGGCGAGCCGCCTGATGCTGGTGGATGTCGAGGACGGGGTGGAACGAGCCCGCCGGGAAGAGGCTCTCCCTGAATCCTTCCTGGCCCGACGGGCGAAGCGACTGGCCGAACTCGGGGTGACCGTTCTGATTTGCGGCGCGATCTCCCATCCCCTTTCGGCCGTGCTCGCTGCCTCTGGCGTCACGGTGATCCCCTGGACGGCGGGGCCAGTGGATGAGGTGTTGGCGGCGTACTTGAAAGGACGGCTGCCCGATCCGCGCTGGCTGATGCCGGGTTGTGGTGTGCGACACCAGCGGCACCGGGGCGGCCGGGGATAGTGCAGATGAAGGAGTTGAGGGCAGAAGCGTTGTGAGCCCACGCCTGGCGAGGAGAGGACAATGAAGCTGGCAGTGACTGCACGAGGAAAAGAGCTGGATTCGCCCGTGGATATCCGGTTCGGTCGCGCCGGGGGATTTCTCGTTGTTGATACCGAGACCGGAGACGTCGAGTACCTGGGCAACGCGGAGGCAGCCGGTGCCGCGCAAGGGGCAGGAATCCAGGCGGTGAGGATGATGGTGGCGCACGGGGTGCAGGTAGTGCTGACCGGCCACTGCGGCCCCAACGCCTTTCGGGCCCTCCAGGCAGCCGGGATCAGGGTGTGCACGGGACTGACCGGCGGGAGCATCCGCGAGGCAGTCGAGCAATTCAAGGCTGGAGCCCTGCAAGAAGCAACCGGGGCGGATGTGCAGGGACACTGGTAAGGAGAACATCCGCCGCGACTGGACAAAGGAGGGAAGGACAATGCCACGTGGAGATCGCACTGGACCGATGGGACTTGGCCCGATGACGGGCCGCGGCGCCGGCTACTGCGCTGGCTTTGGAATGCCGGGCTTCATGAACTCGATGGGGGGCCGGGGATTCTGGGGGCGCGGTGGCGGCCGCGGGTGGCGGCACTGGTATTACGCCACGGGCCTTCCCGGCTGGGCACGCGCCGGATGGGGCCTGCCGGCGTGGGGAGCGGCGCCGTATCCGTCTGTGGCGCCCGTTCCGCCGGAAGCCGTTGAAGAGGCGGAACTCCAGACGCTGAAGGCCCAGGCCGGATCCCTGGAGCGCACACTTCAGGTACTCCGGCGGCGCATCGAGAGGCTCGAGGGCGAGGGCAAGGCGGAGTAGCACGCTGTTATGCACTTTTGGGAAAGGAGGTGATTCGGATGCCGAGGCGAGATAGCAAAGGCCCCCCAACTGGGGCGAAAGGGCCTCACGATGGTCGAGGCAGTGGTAAAGGTAAAGGCCGAGCACCGGGCAAGGGTGTCGGTCGGCGCAAGGGCGGTAAGAAAGGCCCCTGCAAGTAAAGCAGTGCGCACTGCGAGGTTCCAACCCTTCCAGTGCATAACAAAGGGATGAAGGGCGACTGGGGTACACTCGCTGCGCTCGTGACCCCAGCGCGTTATCCCTGACGTTCCTATGTGGAGGGGCGATCTCCGCCCCTCTCCCGCGTCTTCGAACGTTCAGTATCATTCTGGCATCCTCAGGGAGGAACGAACCATGCCACGCGGAGACGGAACCGGACCCACAGGACAAGGCCCGGGAACGGGTCGGGGAAAGGGGCGCGGCGGTGGCCGCGGGCGACAGGGAGGCTTCGCGGCCGGACCGGGCGGCGAGTGCGTGTGCCCCA
Organism: uncultured bacterium; assembly: GCA_964644725.1. Taxonomy (GTDB): domain Bacteria; phylum Methylomirabilota; class Methylomirabilia; order Methylomirabilales; family 2-02-FULL-66-22; genus 2-02-FULL-66-22. The sequence continues at coordinate 2,559 of CAZXXV010000062.1, read as the reverse complement.
AGTGCGGGAAGACCGCTCCTCACCAGCGCGGCGTTCCTTGCGTTCAGGTCGTCTGTCCCGACTGCGGAACGGCCATGACCCGGCAACGCTGATTCCGCACGGAGAGCCGGTTGTATCCCGGAGGCGTGCTGCTAAGCTGCCTGAGCGTGTCCAGATGTGATGTACCCGTCGGGCGGCCGGGCAACGGAGACAGGAAGCGAGCATGCGGATCGCCATCGCCAGTGGCAAGGGGGGTACGGGGAAGACGATCGTGGCGACAAACCTGGCCGCGGTCCTGGCCGACCGGGACTATCCCGTCGCCTACCTGGATTGCGATGTGGAAGCGCCCAACGGCCACATCTTTCTGAAGCCGGAGATTACCAGCCGCGAGACCGTGACGATCCCTGTTCCAGAGGTGGACGAGGCAAAATGCACGCACTGCGGGCGCTGCGGCGAATTCTGCCAGTACAGCGCCATCGTCTGCCTGGGGAACGCCGTCTTGACCTTTCCCGATCTGTGCCATGGCTGTGGCGGCTGTGCCCTGGTCTGTCCCGAAAAGGTCATCCGGGAGATTCCCCGCGAGATTGGTCAGATCGAGCAGGGAACGGCCCGGGGCGTGACGTTCGTCCAGGGCCGTCTCCGCATCGGTCAGGCCATCTCCCCGCCCGTCATTCGTGCCGTCAAGGCGCATCTCCCCAGAGACGGCATCGCGCTGCTGGATGCACCTCCCGGAACCTCCTGCCCCATGGTGGAGACGATCCGGGACACCCAGTTCGTCCTCCTGGCGACAGAGCCTACCCCTTTCGGGCTTCACGATCTCACGCTGGCCGTAGAGACAGTCCGCCAAGTGGGCCTGCCACTCGGTGTTGTCATCAATCGATGCAACCTGGGGAATCACGGGGTGCGGCGGTTCTGCGCCCAGGCCGGCATCCCGATCCTGCTCGAGATTCCGGACGACAGGCGAATCGCCGAGGTCTATTCCCGTGGTGACCTAGCCGTGAGGACCATCCCGATGTATGGGCGCTGGATGGCCGAACTCTTCGACGGGCTTCGGCACGCGGTGCGGACGTGAGGGAACTCGTCGTCCTCAGCGGAAAGGGTGGTACGGGCAAGACCAGTCTCGTGGCGTGCCTGGCGGCGCTGGCGGACCGGAAGGTCCTGGCCGACTGCGACGTGGATGCGGCGGACCTGCACCTGGTGTTGGCCCCGCAGATGCTCCACCGGGAAGAGTTCCGAGGTGGGAAGCAGGCCCGCATCGTGCCGGACCGATGCGCTGCGTGCGGGGAGTGCGCACTCTATTGCAGATTCGACGCGGTTCGGTTCGACGGGCCCGCCACCGAGGTCGTGGAGAAGACCTACCGCGTGGATCCGATCGCCTGCGAGGGGTGCGGGGTCTGCGTCCATGTGTGTCCCGCACTGGCCATCGAGCTCGTGCCGACCATCAGCGGCGAGTGGTACATCTCCGAGACACGCCATGGCCCCCTGGTCCATGCCCGACTGGCGCCGGCCGGGGAGAATTCCGGAAAGCTGGTCACCATTGTTCGGAACCGTGCCAGGGCCATCGCCGAGGAACGAGGCCTAATCCTGGTGATCGCCGATGGCGCGCCCGGCATCGGGTGCCCCGTGATCGCCTCGGTGGCGGGGGCCTCGATGGTGCTGGGTGTGGCCGAAGCCACGCTGTCCGGAAAGCACGACCTCGAGCGGCTGGCAGGGCTGGCTGCTCATTTCAAGATTCCGATGCTGGTATGCATCAACAAAGCAGACCTGAACGCCGACGTGGCCGCAGCCATAGACGGGTGGTGCCGGACGCGCGGAATACCCGTGGTAGGCAGGATTCCCTACGACCGCCGCTTTACCGAGGCCCAGGTGCAGGGCAAGAGCCTCGTCGAGTTGGGGGACGGGGCCACCGCTCGCGCTGTCCGTGAGGTATGGCGAAGGACCAAGATGGCGCTGGAGCGATGCCCGTGATCGTCGAGCGCATCGAGCACCTCCTCGAGGCGGAGGCAAGGCCCACCCGCATCGCCGACGTTCGCATCGGCTTGGGCTACACAGCGGTGCTGACGGAATCCGGATCGGCAGGGGTGGCCTACACGCCTCGAGAGGAACTGGGCCGAGGGTGTTCGGTCCGCTCCGCAGGGCGACCCCTGGCTGGCCGGGACGCGGCGGAACTGCTGGCCTGCCTCACGTCCGCCAACGCCTTGGAACGAGCGGTCGGCCTGGCCACTGCAAACGCCCTGATCGGCACGCACGAGGTCACGAACGCCTTTGAAGGGGACGTCCTGGAGGCGCTGGTCCTGCGACCCGGAGACCGCGTCGGGATGGTGGGCTATTTCGGGCCGCTGGTTTCCCGGGTGGAAAGTCAGGTGGCCTCCCTGACGATCTTCGAACGGACGCGGGGGTGGGCGGCGGGCGTTGAACTCGCCGAGCGAGCGGTTGACCTTCTGCCGAGCTGTACTGTGGCACTTATCACCTCGACCACGCTGATCACCGAGAGTCTCGACGCGCTGCTTGAAGCGGCGGCCGGCTGCCGGGTCGTGGCATTGCTGGGGCCATCCACGCCCCTCGCTCCCGAGGTCTTCG
>CAZXXV010000061.1:0-12784 GCA_964644725.1 uncultured bacterium | reverse complement strand
TGTGGTTTCCATCCAGCCCTGGTTTGCTGTACAATCCACCGGTCTTCGCTTCTGACAACCAGCGCAGGCCGACGCGAAAGCCGTGCACTGCGACCTGGTGCGGGAAAAGCACAGGGTGATCCAAGGAGGAAACACCATGGGACAGACGTGGGGATTTCGATCGTTCACCGGCGTGCTGGCGACCCTGGTGGTCGTTTCGCTTCTGTCTCTGTCGCCGGGAGAGGCCCTGGCCCAGGCGAAGGGAACGGTCACCCTCTACACGTCGGAGTCCCTGGACAAGGTCAACGAGATGAAGCTGGACTTCGAGAAGCGCAACCCGGGGATCAGCCTCAACATCTACCGGTCGGGGACGCAGGTCGTAATCAGCAAGCTCCAGGCGGAGTTCCAGGCGGGCGGCACCCTGGCGGACATGGTCTGGATGGCCGACATTGATTATTTCGAGGACCTGACAAAGAAGGACCTGCTCGTGCCCTACATTCCACCCGAGGCAGACAAGGTCCCGGCGAAGTTCAAGTACGAGGGCGGCCGCTATCACGAGGTCCGCCTGATCTTCAACACGGTGGGCTACAACACCCTGCGGGTGAAGACCCGCCCCACCTCGTGGAATGACCTGACGGATCCGCAGTGGAAGGGGAAGATCGGCGTGGCCAGCCCGTTCTACTCGGGGGCCGCGTTCTCCACCCTCGGGACTCAGGTGAACATGCCCGGCTTCGGCTGGGACTTCTACCGCAAGCTGAAGCAGAACGGGGTCATCGTCGAGCAGTCCAACGGGACGGTGGCCAAGAAGCTGGCCACGGGGGAGTTCCACATGGTCTCGGTGGTGGACTTCATGGTGCGCGAGGCGAAGGCGGCCGGCTCGCCCGTGGAGCACATCTGGCCCAAGGAGGGGGCGATCCTGGTCCCGACGCCGGTGGGGATCCTCAAGGGGGCGAAGAATCCGGACGGCGCCAGGACCTTCCTGCGCTACCTGTATTCCCTCGAGGGGCAGCGGCTCTTCGTCCAGCAGGGGTACGTTCCCGTCCTCCCCGGGATCGAGGGACCCAAGGGCGTGCCGCCGGAGAAGCTGGAGGTCGTGCTGACGGATCAGGCCTACATCGGCAAGCACCGGGAAGAGCTGAAGGCGAAGTACCGGGAGCTGTTCGAGCTGAAGTGAGACCGATATCTCTCCTCCGCGTGCTGCTGGGGGCGCCCCTGGGCCTGGTCCTCCTGGGGGCCGTCGTGTACCCGTCCCTCATCCTGGTCTGGCAGGCGTTCAGCCGGGATGGGCGGCCCAGCCTGGCGAATCTAGCCGGGGTCCTGAGTGATGCGGACATCTGGCGTGTCCTGTGGAACAGCCTGCACGTCTCCTTCTGGGCCACGGCCCTCGGTGTGACGATCGGGACGGGTCTGGCGTTCCTGGTGGCCCGGACGGACCTCCCGGGCCAGCGGTTCTTCCAGTCCGCGCTCATGCTGCCCTACCTCATCCCGCCATTCATCGGCGCCCTGGCCTGGCTGGCCCTGGCGGGTCCTGTCGGATTCATCAACCAGTTCTGGATGGCGGTGACCGGGCTGCAGGAGCCGCTCTTCCGGATCTACGGTGCACCCGGGATCATCCTGGTCCTTGCCCTGTCGCACTATCCCCTGGCCTATCTCACCGTCCTGGCATCGCTGGAGCAGATGGATCCTGCCCTGGAGGAGGCGGCCCGCACCTCCGGGGCCAGCCCGTCCCGCACGGCGTGGGACGTCACGTTGCCCTTGGTGGCGCCGGCCATCGGCGCTGGCGCGGTCCTCGTGTTCCTCCGGAACATGGAGAACTTCGGCATCCCGGCTATTCTCGGATTTCCCGCCAAGTTCTTCGTCCTGACGACGAAGATCTACGCCACGATCCTGGATTTCGATCGGCCCCACAACCTCGGCCTCGCGGCTGCCCTGTCACTCCTCCTGGTAGCAGTGGCGGGAGGTGTGATGGCGCTCCAGCAAAAGATCCTGGGCGGCCGTGCCTACGGCTTGACGCGTGGGGCCGGCGAGCCGCCGATTTTCAGCCTGGGGCGCTGGCGCCGGAGGGCCGGGATCGCGGTGGCGCTGTTCGTCCTCGTCACCTCGGTGGCGCCGGTCCTCGCAATCATCATTACCGCCTTGACACGAGCCTACGGGATGCCCCTCGGTTGGGACAACCTAAGCCTGCGGAACTTCATCACCCTCTTCTTCAAGGTCCCTGCGGTCTGGCGAGCCCTGATGAACAGCCTGCTCCTGGCAACGTCGGCGGCCACCGTGGTGGTGGCTCTGGCCATCGTGATCGCATATGTGCAGGTCCGGACGCGCGCCCGCGGAAAGGGGGTGCTGGAGGCGCTGGTGGTTCTGCCCTTCGCCGTCCCGGGCACGGTGGTAGCCCTGGCCATGATCCTGGCGTTCCTGCGACCGGTCTTGGGGATCTCGCTCTACAACACGATCTGGATCATCCTCGTGGCGTACGTGGCCCGCTTCCTGGCCCTGGCGGTGAAACCTGTCGCCGCCGCGTTCACGCAGGTCCACACCTCATTGGAGGAAGCGGCCCGCTCGTCGGGCGCGTCGCTCGCAAGGTCCCTGCGGGACGTTACGATCCCCCTCATAAGGTCGGCGCTGGTGTCGGGGTGGTTCCTGGCCGCCGTCCCGGCCATCACGGAACTCACCCTGTCGGTCCTGCTCTGGTCGGCGGGGAACGAAACCATCGGTGTGATGGTCTTCAACATGCACGAGGAAGGGAAGGTCCTGCTCTCGGCGGCCCTGGCGGTGGTCGTCATGGCGGTCGCCTTGACCAGCAACCTCCTGATCCGGCGTCTCACCTCCGGCCTCGTGGGAGCCTAGTCATGCCGGCCGTCGAGCTCCAGAACGTGTCCAAGGAATTCCACTCGGTCCCGGCCGTCCGAGAGATCGACCTCACCCTCCAGGAAGGGGAGTTCCTGGCTCTCCTGGGGCCGTCCGGCTGCGGCAAGACGACGACCCTGCGGATGGTCGCCGGCTTCGAGGTGCCCACGGCGGGGGAGATCCGGATCCGCGAGCGCGTGGTCTCCGGGCCCGGGCAGTTCGTCCCCCCCGAGACGCGCAACGTGGGCATGGTCTTCCAGAGTCATGCCGTCTGGCCCCACATGACGGTGGAGGCCAATGTCGGCTATCCGCTGAAGCTCCGCGGCCTCCCCGCGGCCGAGCGCCGGGAGCGAACCCGCCGGGTCCTCGATCTGGTCCAGCTTCCCGGGCTCGAGGCCCGCTTCCCCCATCAACTCTCGGGGGGGCAGCAGCAGCGCGTGGCACTGGCCCGGGCGCTCAACATGGAGCCGACGGTCCTGCTCCTCGACGAGCCCCTGTCCAACCTGGACGCGCAACTGCGTAAGGAGATGCGGCTGGAGATCAAGACCCTCCAGCGGCGCCTGGGGATCACGATCCTCTATGTCACCCACGACCAGGAAGAGGCGCTGACGATGGCCGATCGCGTCGCCGTGATGGGGCAGGGCGTGATCCACCAGACGGGGTCCCCCGAGGCGGTGTTCGAGCAGCCGGCCGACCGGTTCGTGGCCGAGTTCATGGGCTGCACGACGTTCCTCCCCTGCGAGGTGGCGGGGTCCGACCGGGTGCGTCTCCTCCTGGGAGAGGTGACCCGCTGCGTGCCATGCCCCTTGGCCCCGGAGGCGTCGGGACGCGGGGTCCTGGGGATCCGCGCCGAGGACGTTCACCTGGCCCCCGATGCTCCGGAGGCCCTCGTCGGACGGGTGACGTTCCGGACGTACCGGGGCGGCTCCTTCGAGGTACACGTGCGCATCGGCCAACACGTCATCCCTCTGGTCACTGCTGCCCCGGTCCCGGAGGGAGAGATGGTGCGCCTCACCTTGGGCCGGGTGCATTTCTTCACTGGCGTTGGCCAAGGGGTCACAGGAAAGAGGTTCCAAGCAGGCCGGCCTGAAGCGGACCGACCTGGACCGTCGTCGCGGTCAGGAGGTTAGATCGCCCATGAACCGTCCGCCGTCGGATCTTCCGGAAATCACTGGCCGCCACAGCATCATCTCCATGAGCCTGGGCGGGCATGCCGTCCTGCAGCAACTCGAGACGACCCTGACCTGCACGGCCTGTGGGCGAGACACCCTGCATCATATTCTTTATCTCGGCCAGCGGATCGCCGAAGTCCGGTGTGTCGAATGCGGCCGATGCATCGGCATGGATCGCGAAGAGGTCATCCGGGCGTTCATCGGCGAGATCGTGATCCAGGTGCTGCGCCTCCCCAGAGAGATGACCAGGGAATTCAGGCGCGATCCCGGCAAGGTTGTCGTCGCGCTCCCCCGGCAGATGGCCAAGCTCCCCCTCGTGCTGGCCCAGGATGCGGTCCGATTGCTCCGTGTGGTGCGGGGCCTGCGGGAGGATCCCGAAGGAGTGGAAGACTTCTTCAGTCAGGTGGATACGACGCTGTTCTGCCCAACCTGCGGTGGAGAAACCGCCCATCGTCTCCTCTACTTGGGCCGGCGCTTGGCTGAGGCCCGGTGTGAGGGGTGTGGCCGAGGCGTTGGAATGACGCGGGAGGAGGTCTTCAGCGACTTCGTCGGAGAGGCAGTGCTCCACCTGCTGAAGCTCCCTCATCACGTCAGGCGGGAGCTCCGGAGGGACTTTGCCCATGCGGTGCAAACGCTTCCCCGGCAGATGATGCGGATGCCGTTCCATCTGGCGCGAGATTTCATCCAACTGGTTCGCATCCTGCGCGGGCCGCGCAAGGTGGGCGAGACGCCAGGGCGCCGGGATGTTCCCACCCCGCGTCCGTGAGGGGGATGTTCCCGGGATGGGCCCGCTCTCCGCTGGCGTCAGGGTCGAGCGGAGAAACGGACAAAGGGATCGGGCGCAATCCGAGAGGACGGGCGAGGCTTGACAGTCGCCAGAGAGAGAGGATAATTCCAAAAAATGAGCAGATCGGCCGCCCTGTGTACGGCCATAACCGGTCCTTCCTCTGACATCCCCATGGACCAACGAATGGCTCACCTCCTCACCAAGGTGGCGGACCTATACTATCTCCAGAACCGGACGCAGGCCGAGATCGCCCAGGCGCTCAAGATCTCTCGCCCCCACATCTCTCGGCTGCTGAAGCGGGCGAGAGAGGCAGGGATCGTGACCATCTCGGTGCGCCCGCCCTTCGGGCACTCGACCGGACTGGCAGAGGAACTCGGAAAGCTCTTTCCGCTACGCGAGGTGCTGCTGATCCCTGCCGGCGACGCCCCGCTGGCGCGGGTTGCGGAGGCAGCGGCGAGCTACCTGGCCGGCCGGATCTCCCGCCAGTCCGTGGTCGGTGTATCGTGGGGGCGGACGGTCCGGATGATAGCCGATAGGGTGCCGAGCGATCTCCGTCGCTCGGTTGAGGTCATCGCCCTCGTGGGCGGAATGGGGCCCCTTGGCGAGGAGATCCATGCCAACGAGATTGCTCGCCGGCTCGCTTCTCGCGTGGTGGGAATCGAGCTGAACGACCTGCCTCAGCTCCCTTGGGTGTTCGGCGCCGCGGTCGGAGTCGAGAAGGCACCGGCCGTCCTGGGTGCTTTGCGGGGCGGGTACATCAACGTGCTCGTCACAGATGAGCCTACGGCCCGCGCCTGCCTGCGACTCGCCCGGGCGGGGTGAGACATTGAGGCTGCTTCCCGAGGGCCAGGCTCCCTATCATCTTTTCCCTTGCAGGGTCATGGGGAATTACCTGAGGAGGTCGAATGGCGACGCGCATTGATATGCCCCAGTTGGGCCTGACTATGGAGAAGGGGACGATCCTTCAGTGGTTGAAGGCGGAGGGGGAGAAACTCGAGAAGGGACAGCCGGTGGTCTTGATCCAGACCGAGAAGGTGGAGTACGAGGTCGAGGCTCCCGCGGCCGGGACGTTGCTCAAGGTCGTGGGCAAGGAGGGGGCAGAGCTGCCAGTCGGGGGACTGATGGGAATCCTCGGGCAACAGGGAGAGGACGTGTCGGCCCTCTTGGCCGGCGCACCTGCTCCTGCAGAGCCGAGCACCCAAAGGGTACCCGAGAGCAGAGAGCCGAGTCCAGTGGCCCAGGTGGTCGCCACGGCTGGCGCTCCGCCTGTTCGCGCCCCTGGCGAGCGGGTAAAGATCTCGCCCGTGGCCAAGAAGCTGGCACAGGATCATGGCATTGATATCGCCGCGATTACTCCCACTGGTCCCGACGGGCGCATCGTCCGGGAAGACGTCGAGCGAGCGATCGCGGCCCGCACCGCTGCCCCCGCCGCGGCTCCGGCCACAGCCGTGCCGGACGTGATCCCGCTGACCGGAATTCGCAAGGTGATCTTCGACCGGATGGGGCAGTCGTGGCGCGAGACGGCGCGCGTCACCCTGTTCGCCGACGCCGATATGACCGATATCGTCCGGCTGCGCCAGGAGAAGGGCGCCGAGTGGGAACGCCGGTTCGGGATCAAGCCCAGCTACAGCGACCTCATTCACCTGGCCGTCGCGAACGCGCTCCGGGAAGAGCCCCGGATCAACTGCCGGCTGGATGGGCAGGGCGTGCGCATCCGCAAGGAGGTCAACCTGGCCTTTGCCATTGATCTCGGGGAAGGGCTCGTCGCCACCGTGATCAAGGACGCGGACAAGAAATCTCTGGGCGAGCTGGCCAAGGCGGCGAGGGATCTGGCCGAGCGGGCCCGATCGGGCAGGCTGACGCCGGACGACATGGCGGACGGGACGTTTACCGTGACGAACCTCGGGGTGCTCGGGGTGGAATACTTCACGCCCATCATCAACCCACCCCAGGCCGGGATCCTCGGTGTCGGAAAGATCATGGACAAGCCGGTGGTGCTCGGCGGCGGCATCCACATCCGGTCCATGATGACCCTCTCCTTGGTCTTCGACCATCGGTTGATCGACGGGGCCCCGGCGGCGAAGTTCCTGGCGAAGGTGAAGGAACTCTTGGAACGGCCTGCGTGGATCGCCTGAGGGCACGATTGCTGCGATGGAAACGGTCACGGTCGGGCCGTCCGCCAGAGGCGGATGGCGGGTCCTGGAGTTAGGCCTCGAGCCGTTCGCGGTGACGCTGGCTCGACAGGAGGAGCTGGTCCGCCAGCGCCTGCTGGGAATCATCCCGGACACGTTGATCCTGGTGGAGCACCCGCCGGTGGTGACGCTGGGACGGGCCAAGCAGCGCGGGAACCTGCAGCTCGATTCGCCGGCGCTCTCGGCGCGGGGGATCGAGTTCTTCGAGATCACGCGGGGAGGCGATGTCACCTACCACGCGCCGGGCCAGCTCGTGGGCTACCCCATCTTCGACTTGCGCCAACACGGGCGGGACGTCCTCCGGTTCTGCCGGGGGATGGAGGCGGCGCTGATCGCCGCGCTGGCGGATTTCGGGATCGTGGCCAAGGCGATTCCCGGAAAGGCGGGCGTGTGGGTGGGCGAGAAGAAGATCGCCTCACTGGGGATCTCGGTTCGCCGCTGGATCACGTTCCACGGGTTCGCCTTGAACGTCACCACCGACCTCGCCGGCTTCGAGGTGATTCGCCCGTGCGGGGAGGATCCAGGCGTGATGACCTCCATGGCCGCGATCCTGGGGGGGCCGGTATCCATGGACGAGGTTCGGCGGATCGTGGCGGCCCGGTTCGCCGAGATGTTTTCCCTCACGGAGGCTTCGGTCCTTTCTGGGACTGCTTGATGACAGGAGGCGCCCGATGACTTTTCCACGGATGTTCCGAGTAAAGCAGCGGTTTGAGGGTCCGACGCTCCACGACATCCCCGCGGCGGTTCGCGACACCATGCGAAGCCTGCGCTTGCAGGACCGGGTGAAACCGGGCCAAACGGTGGCCATCACCGCGGGCAGCCGGGGGATCGCCAACATCGACCGGATCACCCGGGCCGTCGTGGACGAACTCAAAGCCCTGGGGCTCACGCCCTTCATCGTGCCGACCATGGGCAGCCACGGCGAGGCCACGGGAGAGGGACAGCGCAAGATCCTGGAGCACTACGGGATCACCGAGAGCAGCATGGGCTGCCCGATCAAGTCCAGCATGGAGGTGGTGCGTATCGGCGAGGTGAAGGGCACGCCGGTCTTCTGTGACAAGAACGCCTGGGAGGCGGACCACATCGCCGTGGTCGCACGGGTCAAGACCCACACCGACTTCGACGCGGAGATCGAGAGCGGCCTGTTCAAGATGATGGCCATCGGCCTGGGCAAGCAGCATGGGGCCGAGCAGTACCACCGGGCGGGCCATCATTACAGCTATGCGGAGATCTTCCCCCTGGTGGGCAAGGCCGTCCTGGACACCGGGCACATCCTGTTCGGGCTGGGGATCGTCGAGAATGGTTACGACGAGACGGCCAAGGTGCAGGCCCTGCTCCCCAAGGATTTCTGGGAGGGAGAGAAGGCCCTGCTGCGCGAGTCGAAGACCTGGATGGCCAAGCTGCCCTTCCAGAACATCGACCTCCTGATCGTGGACGAGATGGGCAAGGATGTCAGCGGGGCCGGCATGGACCCCAACGTCATCGGGCGGCCGTCGGTGCAAAAGGCGCCGGAGTACCCGAAGGTGCAGCGCCTCTTCGTCCGCGACATCACGCCGGCCTGTGAGGGGAACGCCGTCGGGGTCGGCATGGCCGACATGACCACGAAGCGGCTGGTGAGCAAGATCAACTACGTGGCCATGCACATGAACGCCATCACCTCCGGGGTGCCCGAAGCGGCCAAGGTCCCCATGGCCTTCGAAACGGACCGGGAGGCCATCGAGATCGCACTGGGGATGATCGGCCTCACCTCGCCCGAGCAGGCGACGGTCGTCCGCATCAAGAACACGCTCCTGCTGGCGGAGATGGACGTGTCGGAGGCCTTGCTGCCCCAGGTGAAGGCGCACGACCGCCTGAGCATCGTCAGCGGGCCGGCGCCTCTGGCTTTCGACGGCAAGGGCAATCTGCCGCCGTTCTAAGAGCAAATCACCAATGACCAATGACAAATGACCAATTGCAGAAAGCGCACAATCCGCTGCAACGACACCGGGATTGACAGGTCGGCTCACCCATTGGTCATTAGGAATTGGTCATTAAATCCGGGAGGGCGCCATGTCCCAGTATTTCATCGATCCGAAGGCGCTGAAGGCGAAAGAGATCGCCCCGGGGACCGAGATCCGCGTGGCCTACGGCGACAAGATCATGCTCTCCTTCGTGGAGATCAAGCCGGGCGGAGGCGTCCCCATGCACAGCCATCCGCACGAGCAGGGGGGCATTTGCCTGGACGGGGCGATGGAATTCACCATCGGCGGCGAGACCCGGATCGTCCGCAAGGGGGAGGGGTGGATGATCCCGGGCGGGGTGATGCACGCGGCGCGGGCGCTGGAGTCGGGCGCCTATCTCCTGGATATCTTTTATCCGCACCGGGAGGAGTACAAGTAAGCCGTGACCGGAAAAGAGCCAACCATCCGCAACCCACTGAAGGCCAAGCTCGCGAAGGGCGAGGCGGTGTGGGGCACCTTCGTGTTCGAGTACGGGTCGCCCGCGGCGCCCCGGATCCTGAAGGCCGCAGGCTGGGACTACATGCTCATTGACATGGAGCACGCCAGCTTCGGCATGGAGACGGTGGCCAACCTGCTCCACGTATCGGCCGCGATTGGCCTTCCAGCCCTGGTCCGCGTCCCCGAGCCCCACCGATCGTTCTTGAGTCGGCCCCTGGATGCCGGGGCACTGGGTCTCATGGTCCCGCGCGTGGAGAGCCGAGCCCAGGCGGAAGAGATCGTCCGGTACACCAAGTTCTATCCCATGGGCGACCGGGGGATGGCGCCGGGCACCGCGCACACCGCCTATCGTGTGGTGAGCGGCACGCAACTGATTCGCGAGGCCAATGCGGAGCTGCTCCTCATCCTCCAGATCGAGACCCAGGCCGGCCTGGATCACCTGGATGAGATCCTGTCGGTGCCGGGGCTGAATGTGGCGTACCTCGGGCCGTTCGATCTCTCGACCTCCCTCGGCATCCCCTGGGAGCTGAACCATCCCCGAATGATCCAGGCCACGAATGCGTTTCTGCGCGGCTGCGAGCGCCATGGGGTCATCCCCGGTATCTGGGTGAACTCCGTCAAGGACGGGCGGAACTGGATGCGACGTGGGGCGCGATTCCTGACCTATGGCGCCGACTTCCTCATGGTCCAGGAACACAGCAAGCAGCTCCTAGGCGCATTGCACCCCAACCGGAGGCCACATGGCAGAAGCCGTCGGTAAGTTCAAGGCTGTTACCACCGATCAGCACCGCTTTCCTCTCGAGGTGGAGCGTGAGATCCTGGCTCGAGTGGGCGTTGAGATCGTGCCCACCGCCTGCAAGACAGAGGAGGAAACCATCGCCGCCTGCCGGGACGCCCACGCGATCCTCACGGCATCTGCCCCGTTCACGCGGCGGGTCATCGCCGAGCTCAAGGAGGCGCTGGTCATCTGCCGGTACGGGATCGGGGTGGACACGGTGGACGTTCCCGCCGCCACCGAGCACGGGATCATCGTGGCCAACGTGCCGGACTTCTGCTTCGACCAGGTGGCCGACACCGCCATGAGCCTGATACTGTCGGTGCCCCGTAAAGTGACCTTTATGAGCAACCTGATCCGGCAAGGGGTGTACAAGCGCGATCTGGCCGTACCGATCCACAACTTCCGGGGCGCGACCCTCGGGCTGGTGGCCTTCGGGAATATCGCCAGGAACGTAGTAGGGAAGGCCGTGCCCTTTGGGTTCAGGATCATCGCCTATGATCCCTACGTGAAGCCCGTGGACATTCGCCAGTATCCGGTGAGCCTGGTGGACTTTGACACGTTGCTGCGAGAGTCGGACATCATCTCGATCCACGCGCCCCTGACGAGCGAGACCCGGCACCTGTTCAACGAGGCGGCCTTCCGCAAGATGAAGCCATCGGCATTTTTCATCAATGTCGGCCGCGGGCCGGTGCACGATCAGAAGGCGCTCACTCGCGCCCTGAAGGAAGGCTGGATCGCGGGCGCCGGCCTGGACGTCCTGGAGAAGGAGCCGCCCGATCCGGACGATCCCATCCTGACGCTGGACAACGTCGTCTTCACCCCGCACTATGCCTCCTACACGGAGGAGGCCTATCACGAGCTGCGGGTCAAGACCGCCGAGAACGCCGCGGCGGTCCTCCGGGGTGAGTTTCCGAAGTACCTGTACAACCCCGAGGTGAAGGCCAAGGCGCGGCTGCTCACACGGCGCTAACCACAGGGACCCCCAGGGGTCCGGAGGAGGAGGGAAAGACCATGAGCTTGAAGGGCAAGAAGGTTGCGGTGCTGGCAGAGGAGATGTATCAGGAGATGGAGCTGTGGGTGCCCTACTATCGGCTCAAGGAGGAGGGGGCTGACGTGAAGGTGGTGGGCCCCGAGAAGAAAACCTACAAGAGCAAGAATGGGTATCCCGTGAACGCGGACGTGGCCGCCGCCGATGTCTCCGCCAAGGACTTCGACGGGGTCGTGATCCCGGGCGGCTATGCCCCGGACCTGATGCGGCGGCACCAGGCGATGCTGGACCTGGTGAAGGGCTGCTTCCAGCAGGGGAAGCCGGTGGCGGCCATCTGCCACGCGGGCTGGGTGCCGATCTCGGCCGGCATCCTCAAGGGGAAGACGGCCACGTGCTTCTTCGCCATCAAGGACGACATGATCAACGCCGGCGCCAAGTACGTGGACCAGGAGGTCGTGGTGGACGGCAACCTGATCACGTCGCGCAAGCCGGATGACCTGCCGGCCTTCTGCCGCGAGCTGGTGAAGGCGCTGGAGAAGTAGTCAGAAAGAGTTTTCCGGTTCGATGTGCTGCGGTGCTGCGGTTGGGAACCAACTGCAGCACCGCCGCGCCTTGAACCCTCAACCTCGAACCTCAGCACCGCGCGGAGCGCACATGATCCTGCCCAAGATGTACCGGATCCGGCAGAAGCTCGATCCGCCGGTCGTGCCCGACGTGGCCGCGGCAGTGCGGGCCGAGATCGCCAAGCTGGACCTTCGGCCCCGCCTGAAGCGGGGCGGGCGCGTCGCCGTCACGGGGGGAAGCCGCGGGGTGGCAAACATCGCCACGATCCTGCGCGCCACCTGCGACAGCCTCAAGGAGCTGGGGGCGAAACCCTTCATCGTGCCCGCCATGGGCAGTCACGGGGGCGCCACCGCCGAAGGCCAGGTCCAGGTCCTGGCCCGATATGGCGTGACGCCCGAGAGCATGGGCGTCCCGATCCTGGCCTCCATGGATACCGTGGAGATCGGGCGGATGTCGTGGGGGCTGCCGGTCCTGGTGGACCGCCACGCCTCCGAGGCGGATCACATCGTCCTGGTGAACCGGGTGAAGCCGCACACCAACTTCCGCTGCCACGTCGAGAGCGGCCTGATGAAGATGCTGGTCATCGGCCTGGGCAAGCACCAGGGGGCGCTTCTGGCGCATCGCGCGGCCGTGGACGTCGGGTTGGACCGGATGGTCCCCGAGGTTGGCCGCTTTTCCCTCGGGAAGCTGCCCATCCTGTTCGGCCTCGGCACCGTGGAGAACGCCCGCCATCAGACGGCCTTGGTGCGGGCCATGCTGCCCGAGGAGATGGAACAGATCGAGGCCCAGATGCTCCAGGAGGCCTGGCGGCTCTTGGGACGAATCCCCTTCGACTTCCTGCACCTGCTCATCGTGGACGAGATCGGGAAGGAGATCAGCGGGACCGGCATGGACCCCAATGTCATCGGCCGGATGTACTTCTTCCCCAACGAGGAGCCCAAGAGTCCCCGCTACGTGCGCATCCTGGTGCGGGACCTGACGAAGAAGACGGCGGGGAACGCGGTGGGCATGGGCCTGGCGGACTTCGGCACGCGGCGGCTGG
>CAZXXV010000060.1:0-12942 GCA_964644725.1 uncultured bacterium | reverse complement strand
CATTTGTGCCTTGAAGTATTCATTCCCGAGCATATAATGCGTTGTTACGTCGTTTGGCTCCCGGGTCAAGATCTCTTGCAGGGCCGCAATCCGCGACGTCGCCATCGCCGCAATTCCTCCTCGGGGTGGCCTCGCACGACGGGGGGATGATAGTGGAGCGAGCGGTGAAGATCAAGCGCGCCAGAAAGGCTTTCCTGGTGTTCGCTTTGCCGTGATTCGCGATTGACTTCTTCGCCGATTTCGGATTTCGAATGTCGGATCTCGGATTTGTCGGGTCCGCGTGCTGAAATTCGAAATCCGCAAATTCGAAATGGAGAAGATGGACGCTCAGGGGGAGCAGGCGAAGCTTCTCGAGCAGGTCGCCCGCCTCACGCGGCAGAACGCCGAGCTGTCGGTTGCTTTGCAGGAACTCCGAGCGTACTACGAGGACCTGCTGTCCAGCCTGCAGGACGGCGTGATCATCCTGGATCCGGCCGGCCGCGTCGTCTCGCTGAACCAGGCGGCCGAGGAGCTCACCGGGTTCTCGGGCTCCCAGATCGCGGGACGGCCCATCGGGGAGGTCTTCCCGCCGCCGGCGCCACTGTCCAGCCTGGTCGCCAAGACCGCTGACCAAGGGAGAAGCCACGCGGACTTCGACGCCACCTTGATTCGGGCAGATGGGGCCCGCCTCACCCTCAGCGCCGTCGCCTCGCTGGTCAGCAATCCACGCGGAGAAAGCCGCGGGGTGGTGCTGGTACTGCGCGATCTGTCCCGCGTGCGGGAGCTGGAAGAGCAGGTCCGACGCTCCGATCGATTGGCTGCGCTGGGGGTCCTGGCGGCCGGCGTGGCCCACGAGGTCCGGAATCCCCTGGTGGGCATCCGGGCCGCCGCGCAACTGATGGAAGGCGAGCCGAACTTCCCGCCCAGCCTGCAGGAGTTCACCGGGATCATCATCCGCGAGGTGGATCGTCTGAACCGGCTCGTGGGTGACCTTCTGGCCTTTGCCGGGCACCGTCCTCTGCGGATCCAGCCCTGTAACGTGAACCAGGTCGTGGAAGAGGCGTTGCGCCTGGAGGAATGCGGGCTGCAGACGGGCGGCGTGACTATCGTGCGGCGATACGATCCCGAGGTGCCCGCGGTGGCGGGCGATCCCGAGCGGCTCCTGCAGGTGTTCCTGAATCTGATCCGAAACGGTGCCGAGGCCATGGCGGGGGGGGCCGGCGAACTCCAGGTGCGCACGCGGTTCGAACGGGTGGCGCCCCAGTGCGGGGGGCGGTCCGCCGCCGTGGTGGAGATCGGGGACCGGGGACCTGGGATTCCTCCCGAAGTCCAGGCGCAGCTCTTCAATCCATTCTTCACGACCAAGGATGGGGGGACCGGTCTGGGGCTTCCCATTTCGCTCCGGATCGTGGAGGAGCACGGCGGCGCGATCGAAGTCCAGAGCCAGATGGGACAGGGCGCCACGTTCCGGGCCCTGCTCCCCATCGCCACGGATGAAGAGGGGAGAGGCGCATGACGGGCAAACGGGTTCTCATCGTGGACGACGAGGAGAGCGTGCGCTGGGCACTCCGCAAGGCACTGGAGCGCGCCACCTACCGGGTGGATCTGGCGGCCGATGGCCGCGCCGGGCTCCAGGCAGCCGAGGATCCCGGCGTCGACCTGGTGCTCCTGGATGTCCGGCTGCCGGGACGGGATGGCTTGGACGTGCTGCGCGAGATCCGGAAGCGCCGGCCGGATTTGCCCGTCATCATGATGACCGCGTACGGGACGCTCCAGGTGGCCGTGGAGGCCATGAAGCTGGGTGCCTACGATTACATCGGCAAGCCCTTCGACATGGACGAGGTGCTCCTGGTCGTGGAGAAGGCGCTGGAGGCGCAGGCCCTGGCCCAGGAGGTCGCTCGCCTCCGCGAGACCGTGGAGGAGCGTTTCGACCTCGGCGGCATCGTGGGTGGCAGCCCGGCCATGCAGCAGATTTTCAAGGCGGTGGGGAAGGTGGCCGGGACCGATCTCACGGTCCTGCTGCGGGGAGAGAGCGGCACCGGGAAGGAACTGATTGCCAGGGCATTCCACGAGAACAGCCGGCGCAAGGGTCGCCCCTTCGTGCCGGTCAACTGCGCCGCCATCCCGCGCGAGCTTCTGGAGAGCGAGCTGTTCGGCCACGAGAAGGGGGCCTTCACGGGAGCCGTGTCGGCGCGGCGCGGTCGCTTCGAGCAGGCCGAGGGCGGGTCGATCTTTCTCGACGAGGTTGGGGACATGGATCTGAGCCTGCAGACCAAGCTGCTCCGCGTACTGCAGGAGCGCCGCATCGAGCGGCTGGGCGGGGAGGGTTCCACGCCGGTGGATGTCCGCATCGTGGCGGCGACCAACCAGGACCTGGAGGCGGCGGTGGCCCGGCGGGCTTTCCGCGAGGACCTGTTCTACCGCCTGAACGTGGTCACGATCCACCTCCCCCCATTGCGGGATCGGCGCGAGGACATCCCGGCCCTGGTCTCGCACTTCCTCACCGCCTTCGCGCAGGAACAGTACGCTGCCCCCAAGGTGTTTTCGCCGGAGGCCATGACGTTGATGCTGGCGTATGGCTGGCCGGGGAATGTGCGGGAACTGGAGAACGTCGTCAAACGGGCGGCGGCTCTGGCCACCACCTCGCTGATCCTGCCCGACCACCTGCCGGACGGCATCCGATCTCACGCGGCGGCGCAGGAGGGTGGGCCGCGGCCGGACACCTTCCCGAGTGAATGGATTCGCGCCGAGTTGGCCCGGCTGCAAGGGAGCATGGACGGCCGCCTGCACGACCATTTTGTCGCGTGTCTCGAACGGCCGCTCCTGGAGCTGGTCCTCCGGCGCGCGGGCGGAAACCAGGTGAAGGCGGCCGAGCTGCTGGGCATCAACCGGAATACCCTGCGGAAACGGATCAAGGAGCTAGGGATTGCCCTCCCCGTGAGGGTCGGCGGGGCAGTTCAAGAGAAGAAGAGTCCGCAGTGAAACCATCCCAGACCACGCAGGCTGCCCACCAATCTGCGAGACACTGAAAATAGGACCCTACCGATGAAAGATTCCGAGGGCGATCAGGAGGGCGTCTTCCACCTGTCGCATCCGGTCCTCGGACAAAGGACGCCCCAAGGGATGGGGTTCCAGGAGGGACTTGTCAATACTCGAGACTTGCTCGCATTTTAGTACGGAGCTTTGGGGTAACCCACCCTCCCCCCGATCGAGCAAGACGTGCTCTGGTGCCGGACGCAGCCGTGTCGAAATCGGTATGGCCAGCACGTCGCTGGCCCATCGGTTTCGGGCATCCGGTGAAATGATCAGGACCGGCCGCGTCTTTCGTTCGCCTGGGCGTGCGCCTACACGCGCAAAGTAAATCTCGCCACGACGTGGGAATTGGCTTGCCACGATTCAATCTCGTCGGCGGCTTGCAGCGCGTGCGACGAATCGTGTCCACTCCCGGTTTTCCCGCTTCTCTGCAGGTGTGAGGGACCGGTAGTAAGCTTCCATTTCCGTTTCGATCTTCCGCCTCCTCTGTTCCCGGAGCCAGTGCACCAGCGCGGCCTCCAACGCCCGGCTGCGGGAGGACACACCATGCTGCTTGGCTGCCTGATCGAGAGCCTTCACAATATCGGCGTCCAGGGTAGCCGTAACGCGAATCTTTCGTGATCCTTCTCGAGGCGCCATGTAATCCTCTCTTGGGGTATATTGAGGAGCAGATGGTGCATACCTTAACGCATACGAATCCTCATGTCAACGAGACACACTCTCCTGCGGGGCAGGTGGGCACTTTACCTGCAGGGATGGGCAGGGCCTGGTTGACGCCACCAACCGGACACAACCCGGCTGTAACACTTGACGGCCCCTGAGTCGTCTGCTAGAAGACAATAAGGGATTGCCCACTGCAGGCCGGGCAAGAACCTTCACCCCGGCGAGAGGAGGCGAGATGGTCCCGAACGGGGAACAGGTTGGTGGATCTGAACTGAAGGAGCCGGCCTCCATCGAGCGCTCGGTGCTCCGAGCGCTGTGCCTGACGATCAATGTGGCCGGTTCCATCGTCAAGGACAGGATCCTGGATACGCTCACGAAGGATCATTTCTCCCTACCGATCAACCGGGCGCTCTTTGCCGCGCTGAGAGAATTGCACCACAGGGGCGAGTACGTGGTCATGAGCAATCTGGAAGACGAACTTCGTGGCCTTGCCACGGAGATCCCGCAACACATCTCGCTCGAGGATCTCTTCCGCGGCGAACCACCGAAACCCTCTGAGGTCAAGGACTGGGTTGACCGGTTACTGGTTGACCGGTTGATGGAACAGACTGTCAAGGGGAAACCTCCCGCGCCGCGGGGTGTTCCCGAGCAGCAGCCGGCCGTTGCCGTGACTTCCCAGGCGCCGGCGGCTCCTTCGGCTGGGCGAGTGGTGGAGACGCCAGCCTCAGGCCGCGAGAACGGCCTCACGCGGATCAGGCCGGCCCCCGAGGCGCGAAGGCCCTCGCCCGAACCGGAGAAGCAGCTCAAGGCGAGGGCGGGACGAGGCGAGGCGGCGGAGGGCAAAGCTCGCCCCCCTGCATCTGCTGTCCTCTCGTCCGAGGCTGAGGAATGGACGAGTTACCTGCAAGAGGTAGCCGCCAAGCAAGGGAAGATCCTCGAGACAGGGTTCGCCGGGCTGGATGAGACGGCGGGAGGGCTGCCTCCTGGCCTCATGCTCGTGGTTGACCAGGATTCGAACCGGCTCAGCGGCTTTCTGAAACAGCTCATAGATCAGGTCGCCGCCCGATCGAAGGCACCCTGTCTCTACCTGTCCTTTGGCCTTCCGAAGACGGCGCTTCGCGTCCGAACGCTGTCGCGGCTGTCAGGCGTCCCTTCGAAGGATATCGAGAGGGGCCGGATCAAGAAGGGCTCACCTGAATGGGAGAGCGTGGAGCAGAACGGGCGAGCGGCGGCGGAATGGTTGAAGTGGGTTTTCGTCGTGCATGGCGATCCGGAGATGGACTTCGGTCAGGTCCGGGACATGGGCCGTCAGCTCCTGGAATCGAAAGCTGCAACCACGTGCCTGGTCGTCGTGGACAGCCTCGAGAAGATGGGCAAGCGGGGAGAATCGCCCCACTCGCTTGTTGCCGGACTGAAGGAAGTCTCAGAGTCTCTGGATGTCTTGGTGATCGCTTCCACGGCGAACAAAGCCCTGCTGTCCGAGCCCGGGGTGGATTTCCTTGCCACCTTGGGGGAGGCCAGAGGCGCGGTGCAGTTCGAGGTCATCCGCGCCGAGGACTCTCGCCCGACCATCGTCCGCTTTGAGTACCGACCCGACATTCACCGTTTCACCGAGCAACCGGCGTCCTGATCCCGGGACCCCTCGTCCCGCAGGGGAGGTACGGCCACCCTCCGATTCCCATCGATCTTCCCGGGGACCCCCTGCCAACTGGCCCGTCAGGCCTGCGCCGGGCTTCCTCGAAGGGACCAGCCCCCGCATCTGACGCCTCCATCCTGCAACTTCGATCCAGGCAGGTCCGGGTTTCTTGTGCCCAGTTTTCTAGGGCCTCGTGGCAATGGAAGAGTGGGACGCTCCGGGGGATTTGGAGAAAGGTATTGACACTTGAAGATGGGCGGAGATAGAGTTCAGTCGGGCTTTGGGCGCCAAAGAAGGCCATTTCACCGCGGAGTCATCAATTCGTAACAAACGTGTGAGACATTGCTGCCAGCGGCGAATGTCCCCGCCGTTCGCGGCTTGACGAGCGGCCCGGCAGGGGAAGGGCCTCGACCGAATGCCGACGGACAGGGGCAAAGGAGGGAACGCACCATGAGGTCCAAGCGAGCAAGCCTGAAATCGTGGATCCTGTTGGGGGTAGGGGTATTGGCGATCCTGGCGTGGGGTCTGGCTGGCCCTGCGTCGGCGGGCGAGAAGATCGTTCTGAACGTCGTCACGGCCGGCGACACCAACATGCACGAGCTGCAGAAGAACATCTTCGGCCCGGCGTTCACGCAGAAGTTCCCGAACGTGGAGATCAACGCGGTCGGCAGTGGGCCGGGCGATCCGGGAAGTCGGGTCATCTTCCAGAAGTTGAAGAGTGAGAAGGATGCCAACGTCGCCAAGTACGACATTGACGTGGCCATCGTTCACCAGAGCATCATGCCGGAAATGATCCAGAACGACCTCCTGGCCAAGTACGCCCCGGAGATCGACACCTACAAGATGATGACGGCTGCGAACGGTCGGAATGCCTTGGGCTTCAACGTGGAAGGCTACGTCATGCCCATGTTCCAGAGCCAGGTGGTCCTGGCATACAACCCGGACATGGTGAAGAACCCGCCCAACACCTTCGAGGAACTCGTGGTGTGGATCAAGGCGAACCCCAAGAAGTTCGGCTACAACGGGGTCAAGGGCGGCATGAGCGGCACCGGCTTCGTCACCGGCTGGGCCTACTGGAAGACGCAGCTCTACGACCAGTACGCCAAGGGAGCCTATGAGAAAAGTGCGGAGGCGGGCTGGCCCGCCGCGTTCAAGGAGTTGAAGGGGCTGCCGGTCACCATGACCACGGGGAACAACGACACCCTAGACAAGTTGAACCGGGGCGAGATTGCCATGGGGCCCGTCTGGGTGGACATGCTGATCAGCATGAAGAACGAGGGTCGCATGGACCCCAAGATGAAGATGAAGTTGATCGCTCCCGGCCTGCCCGGCCAGCCGATGTACCTGGTGGTGACGAAGAAGTCGGCCAACTATGAGATGGCGAAGAAGTTCGTGGAGTTCATCACCTCGCCGGAACAGCAGGCCAGGGTCATCGTGGAGCGGATGGGCTGGCTCCCCGGGATCGACGCCAAGCACGTGATGGCGGTGGTGTCGCCCAAGGCCAAGGAGATGATCTTCCAGGATTTGCCGTCGGATGTGCTGGAGAAATACGGCTTGGTCTTTCCCCGGCAGGAGTACTTCAAGGACCTGTTGACGGCTTACGAAGAGAACTGAGATAACCGACACCACGGAGAGGGGGCGAGGGAGCTTGGCTCCCTCGCCCCATCATTATGCGACCGTCGCTGCGCATTGCCGCCCTAGTCATTGCGCTCCCGCCGCTGGCTATTGTCATCTGGCTCTTTTTCATTCCGTTCCTCTCGTCCGCGCACCTCAGTCTCCTGCACGAGGACCAGTGGACCCTCCGGAACTATTACCTGGTCTGGCGCCTCTACCGCTACGACGTCCTCTACACGCTCTGGATCGCACTCGTCAGCCTGATCGCTGTTCTGAGCATCGCCGTGTTCCTCTGCGGCTACCTCCGGGTCCACATCAACCGGCCGGTCGAATTCCTCTTCAAGGTCCCGCTGTTCATCCCGTTCGTCGTGGTCGGGCATGCCATGCGAGTCCTGCTGGCGCCGAAGGGCACGCTGAACGCCGTCCTCAGCCAGATCGGTCTGATCAACATCAACGATCCGCCCTCCATCGCCTTCGGGTGGATGGGCATCGCGGTCTCCCTGATCTGGAAAAACCTAGCCCTGGCGGTCCTCCTCGTGCTGGGGGCCTACCGGTCCGTGGATGAGACCTACCTGGAGGCGGCACGGAACTTCGGGGCATCTACCTTCCGGCAGATCAAGGATATCCTGCTGCCCATGTCGGCCGCTTCGCTGGCCGTGGCCAGCGCCTTCATGTTCACCTCCATGCTGGCCTCTTTTTCCGTTCCGCTGATGATCGGTAGCGGCGAGCCGCCGCAGATGGTGATGATTGACGTGTACTACCGAATCAATTATCAAGGCGACTACGGGACAGCCAACGCGCTGGGCGTGGTCTCATACCTCATGGCTATGGCTGTGGCCGGGTACTACCTGCGGACCATCACGCAGAAGGAAACGTGATGACGATTTGCGATTTCGGATTGCCGATTGAGGATTGTCAATCGCAAATCTCCAATCGGCAATCGACAATGGTGTGCTGATGGGTCGGCGGACGCTTCGGATGGCGGGCACCGTGCTGGCGGCGGTCATCATCTTCGGGCCGCTCTCCAGCCTGGTCATTTGGTCCTTTGCCGAGAAATGGTACTGGCCCCACCTGTTCCCGCAGCAGGTCGGCCTGTTCTACTGGTCCAAGGTCCTCCAGGGAGACATGCTGCGGGCGCTGAAAGACGGCTTCCTGATCGCCGTGGTGGTGACGGTCCTGACACTTCTGATCACGGTGCCCCTGGCGTACCTCCTGGCGCGCACCCCGATCCCATTCAAGCCGGTGATCCTCATGATCTTCCTGCTGCCCCAAGCCTTCCCCCAGTTGCCCGTGTTCGTGAATTCCATGACTCTACTGTACCGGGTCAACCAGGGGGGGAAGTTCTGGGGGGTCGTCCTGATCCACATGGTGGGGGCGCTGGTCTTTGCCGTCTGGACCATGACCGCGGTCTTCAAGTCGGTCCCGGAGACGCTGGAAGAGGCGGCCATCAACCTGGGGGCGTCGCGGCTCAAGAGCTTCTTCTCCGTGGCGCTGCCCCTCGCTACTCCCGGCATCATTGCCAGCACGCTGTTGGTGTTCCTCTATTCGCTGGACGAGTTCACCGGGACCCTGCTCGTCGGAAGCCCGTTCATCCTGACGTTGCCGGTCTTCATGTACCGGACCTCAGTCGGATACGAGCTGCAGGTGGCCTCCATCAGCGCGCTTATGCTCATGGTGCCCGGGGTCGTACTGCTGGTCTTGTTGGAACGCTACATGAAGTCGGAGTATCTCTCGATGTTCGGGCGCATCTGATCTGAACGGCTCATGGGTCATAGCTCATGGCAGATAGAAAGGACCATGAGCCATCAGCCATGAGCCATGAGCGAGGCCGGGTGGCATGGTTCAAGTACGCGTTGAGAACGTTCGGAAGACGTACGGGAAGGTCGAGGCCCTGAAGGGAGTCTCCCTCAACTTCAAGAGCGGCGACCTCACCGCTATCCTGGGTCCCAGCGGGTGCGGCAAGACCACGCTCTTGCGGAGCATCGCCGGCTTCATCGAGGTGGATGCGGGCCGCATCTTCTTCGAAAGCGAAGAGGTGACGAGCCTTCCTCCGCAGCGGCGCGGGACCGCCATGGTCTTTCAGAACTACGCGCTCTGGCCCCACATGACCGTCTTCGAGAATGTGGCCTACGGCCTGCGCCTGCAGAAGGTGCCTGCGGCCGAGATCCGGCGACGGGTGCTGAAGGTGCTGGAGCTGGTCGAGATCGGGAATCTGGCCGATGTGGAGTCCCGCAAGCCCTCCGCCTTGAGTGGCGGGCAGCAGCAACGGGTTGCCCTGGCGCGCGCCCTTGTGGTGGAGCCCAAGGTGCTCCTCATGGATGAGCCCCTGTCGAACCTGGATGCCAAGGTGCGCCAGCGCCTGCGCGCCGAACTCCGCCGGCTCCAGAAACAGGTGGGGATCACCGCCATCTACGTGACCCACGACCAGGAGGAGGCCCTGGCCCTGGCGGACACGGTGGTCTTGATGGACCAGGGGACGATCGTCCAGACGGGCACGCCCCAGGAGATCTACCTGAAACCCTCAACTGCTTTTGCGGCGGAGTTCCTCGGCGTCAGCAACCAGTTGGAGGGGAAGGTCACCGACGGAACGCTGGTCGTGGCAGGTCAGGCCATCCCGTACGCCGGACCCGTCCGGGGCAAGGCCACCGTCATCTTCCGCGCCTCGGACATCCAGATGGAGGAGCCCTCGGCCACGCCCCGCGCGGGCACGGTGGCCCTGAACGGGATCTTGGAGGAGAGCCTGTTTCTCGGCGCCCATTACCGGCACTACATCCGGCTGGGCGACGTCGTGGTGATGGCTGACAGCCCTGACCTGCGGCCGGCCGGCCCGGTCCGGCTGGTGCTGCCTGCCGAGAAGGTCCAGGTGTACGGCTGATCCCCCTTACCCTTCCTCTCCCCCCACGGGGGGAGAGGAAGGGTAAGGGGGGGAAGGAGGTGCGTGATGAGGCCGAAATGGTGGTTTGGTGGTGTGGTCCTACTTGTGGCGATGGCACTCTCCGCGTCGGCGTGGGCAGGGGAACGGGTCACCCTGAACGTGGCCATTGGGGCCGACGTCAACGTGGTGGACGTGCACAAGAACCTGCTGGGCCCGGGGTTCAAGGAGAAGAACCCGAACGTGGATTTCAACGTGGTCGGGACCGGAACCGGAGAGGCTGCCAGCCGGGCCATCTACACCAAGATCAAGGCCCAGCAGGACGCCGGACGGAAGAACTGGGACATTGACGTTGCCCTGGTCAGCATGATCATGGCGTCCCAAATGGTCAAGGAGGGGCTCCTGCACAAGTACGTGCCCGACATCCAGGCGGCCAGGCTCATCACCGGCCCCGAGACGAAGCGGGCCTTCGGCGTCGAGGTGGATGGTTACGTCGTGCCGATGTTCCATAATCAGATCGCCGTCGCGTACAACCCCAAGTACGTGGCCAAGCCCCCCAAGAGCTTCGAAGAACTCGTGGCCTGGGTGAACGCCAACCCGAAGAAGTTCGGGTACAACGGGATCAAGGGCGGCGTGAGCGGCCAGGGATTCACCGTGGGCTGGGTGTACTGGAAGACCGGACAGTACCAGGCGTTCACTCAGGGGCCGTTCGACAAGGGCAAGGAAGCCCTGTGGCGAAAGGCGCTGGAGGAATTGCGGGACTTCAATAAGAACGTGATCATTACATCGGGCAACGCCGGCACGCTGGATGGGTTGAATCGCGGGGAGATTTGGATGGGCGCGGTCTGGATTGACCAGCTCGTGGCCTGGAAAAATGACGGTCGGATGGACGCTGCCATCACGCCGGTCATGATCAGCCCGGGATTGCCCATCTATCCCATCTACATGGTCGTTCCCCGCGAAGCGGCCAGCCGTGACTGGGCGGCCAAGTACATCGATCACGTCTCCCAGCCCGAGGTGCAGGCCAAGGTGATAGTGGAGCGATTCGGGTGGTACCCGGGGGTGGATGCCGCGCGGGTCCTCCCGCTCCTGTCCAGCAAGGCCAAGGATTTGCTGTTCAAGGACGTGACGCCAGACGATCTGGCGAAGTACTCGCGGCAGATGCCGATCGGTGAGTACTTCAATGCCATCCTGCTGGCGTACGAAGAAATCGTGCGCTAGCCCGCAACGGTGCAAGAGCGTTCGGCGGCTCGGCTGTCCAGCGGTCCGGGGAACTGAGAACAGCCGAACGGTCGAACGGTCGAACTGCCGAACGCTCTTGAGGATGTTCTGATGGCATCCAGGGACGGGGCCCATGGTCTCGGGGGATGGGAGCGCCTGCTGTGGGTGCTTCTGTGCGTGCCCGCCCTCGCGGTTTTGGGCTTTGCCTTTCTGTATCCATTCGCCGCGTCCGTGGGAACGAGCTTCGTCCGCGAGGGCGTCCCGTCTCTGGGGAACTACGCGCTGGTGTATCGCCTGTACCGGCAGGATGTCGCCTTCACACTCGGCGTGGCGCTGGCGGGCCTCGGGTTCACCGTGGCGGTGGGCGTGCCGGTGTGTGGATACCTGCGGGTCCGGGCGTTCGCCCCGGTGGAGTTCCTGCTGAAAGTGCCGCTCTTCGTCCCGTTCGTGGTCGTCGGGCACGCCATGCGGGTGTTCCTGGCGCCCCACGGGACGCTGAACGGGCTCCTCCTGCCTCTCGGGATCCTCGATCCAGCTTCGCCGCCATCCCTGGCATCTTCCTGGGTGGGGTTGGCCGTGGCCCTCGCCTGGAAGCACCTGGCCCTGGCGGCCCTGCTGTTTCTCGGGGCGTTCCGGGCCGTGGACGAGGCGTACCTGGAGGCGGCCCGGAACTTCGGGGCCGGCATCCTGCGCCAGACGAAGGACATCCTGGTCCCCATGGCCGCCCCCTCCATCGCGGTGGCCTGCATCCTGGTCTTCGCCTCGATGCTGGCGTCCTTCTCCATTCCGCTGATGATGGGGCGGGGGAGCGGGCCACAGATGGTGATGATTGACGTGTACTATCGGTTCGGCCAGCACGGCGACTATGGTACAGCCAGTGCTTTGGGTGTCGTGTCCTACTTGCTGGCCTCGGGAGCGGCCCTGGTTTATGTCCGAAACCTCACCCGCTAGGAAACACAATGGCGATTTGCGTTTTCAAATTGCAGATTGAAGATTTTCAATCTCAAATCTACAATCCGCAATCTGCAATGGTGCATTGATGGGCCGGCGCAGCCTGGCGAGCCTAGCCGGGCGAGCGGTGGCGCTGGCCGCAGCCTTCTTCGTCATCCTAGGCCCCCTTTCCAGCCTGGTCATCTGGTCGCTGGCGGAGCGCTGGAACTGGCCTAGTACGTTCCCGCAGGTGGCGGGGCTCAAATACTGGTCCCGCATGCTCACCGGAGATTTCCTGGTCCCCCTCCAGCGGGGTGTCCTCATCGCGGTGATCGTGACGATCCTCGCGCTCCTGTTCGCGGTGCCCCTGGGGTACGCGCTGGCCCGGCTCCGGTTTCCGGGGCGCACCCTGGTGTTGCTCGCCTTTCTTCTGCCCCAGGCGTTTCCTCAGCTCCCCGTGTTCGCAAGTGCGACGCGGGAGTTCTACCGCTTCGGGCTGGCGGGGACGATGCCGGGCGTGGTGCTGATCCACCTGGTGGGCGCGCTGGTGTTCGCCGTGTGGACCATGACGGCCGTGTTCCGTTCCATCCCCGGCCACCTGGAAGAGGCGGCGATGAACCTGGGGGCGTCCCTTACGCGGACGTTCGTCAGCATCAGCCTTCCCCTGGCGGTGCCCGGCGTCTTCGCCAGCGCCCTGCTGGTGTTCCTGTATTCCCTGGACGAGTTCACGGGCACGCTCCTGATCGGCGCCCCCTTCATCACGACACTGCCGGTGTACATGTACACGGCCAGCATCGGATACGAGCTGCAGATCGCCTCGGTGACGGCGCTGGTCCTCATGGTTCCCGGGGCGATCCTGCTCCTGCTTCTGGAACGCGTCCTCAAGGCAGAGTACCTCGCCTTCTTCGGCCAGCTCTGACGAACTTCTGATCATCAGAAGTAAAAGGGGACGTAGGGAGGTTATGAAGGTTATCAATAAAGGACTCGGTTCACG
>CAZXXV010000059.1:0-12969 GCA_964644725.1 uncultured bacterium | reverse complement strand
CCCGGGTACCCTCTGGGTGTGGAGAGGTGGAGGTGAGGGGGACCAGCTTGGGATCAATGTGGCAATCCCAGCAGTAAGGCTTGACGCCCGCGTAGTTATGGCAGCGGTCGCAGAAATCGGCTTTGCTTGTGTGGCATTTCATGCAGGTCTGGGTGAGGCTCATGGTGTGGGTCTTGCCGTCGAAGGCCACGAATTTCCGGTTGTGTTGCCGGACCACCTCGTCCCGCCAGGCCGTCAAAAGTTCCATGTGGGAAATCCGCATGTACGCCACCGGAGCCACGCAGTTCTTCTCTTCGGCGGGCAGCTTGGGCTCGGGGCCTTTGGACGTCGTCCCGGCGGCGGCGTTGTACCATACGGGGAAGGTGATCAAGCCCAGGAAGAGGATGAGACCGCCGATGATTATCTCTCTGTCACGCATGGGCGAGAGCCTCCTTCGGCTTGAGGGGTTCGCCGCGCAGGTCGGTCCCCCTCTCTTTCTCCCCCTTCATGATGAGGGCGTTTCCCACAAGCTCGTGCACGCCGGCCACTTCCACACCCGGCACCCAGTATTCCAGGAGGGTCGGCAGCGTGGCCTTGTCAATGGCGCAGATGCAGGCCAGCAGGTTCACCCCGAACCTGTCACGGACATACTTTACGGCGTTGGCGCGGGGGAACCCGCCCCGCATGCGCATCTCGAAGTTTTCGTCGGTGCCGAGACCGGACCCGCTGCCACAGCAGAAGGTTTGCTCCCGGATGGTGTTCTCGGGCATCTCGTGAAAATGGTTGCACACATTCTTGAGGATATAGCGAGGTTCCTCGATGAGGCCCATGGCCCGGGATGGGTTGCAGGAGTCGTGGAAGGTCACGGTCCAGTGGTCGTTCCGGCTGGCGTCCAGCGAGAGCTTCCCATGATGAATCAGGTCGGCGGTAAATTCGCAGATGTGGACCGTCCTGGTGGATTTCGCGTTCTCGAATCGGGTGCCCGTGATTGGGGAGACCGGCTCTTCGAGGAAGTCGGCGGGGCCGTTCATGGTGTCCATGTACTGGTGCAGGACCCGCCACATGTGGCCACACTCGGCGCCGAGAATCCACTTCACCCTGAGTCTCTTGGCCTCTGAGTAGATCTTGGCGTTCAGCCGCTTGATCATCTCGTGAGAGGTGAAGAGGCCAAAGTTGCCCCCCTCGGAGGCGAAGGCGCTGAAGGTGTAGTCCAGCCCGATCTCGTGGAGGACCATGAGCGTGCCCAGGAGGGTGTAGTAGTGGGGCGTTCCGAAGTAGTCGGCGGACGGCACGATGAGCAGGACCTCGGCGCCCTTCCTGTTGATAGGCGCCTCCACACGGATCCCCGTGATCTCCGCCAGCTCGTCCACGGCGAATTCGATGCTGTCCTTGAACCCATGGGGCTGGACGCCTAGGTGGTTGCCCGTGCGGTAGCAGTTTGCCACCGGCTCCAGGACCCAGTTGATGTTGCAGCCCACGAGGGTAAGCAGCTCGCGGCCGATCATGGTCACTTCCGCCGTGTCGATGCCATACGGGCAGAAGACCGAGCACCGGCGGCATTCCGTGCACTGGTAGAAGTAGTAGAACCACTCCTTGAGCACGTCGACAGTGAGATCCCTCGCCCCGGCGAGCCCGGGGAACAGCCGCCCGGCTGTGGTGAAGTACCTCCGGTACACCGACCGGATGAGTTCGGCGCGCAGGACCGGCATGTTCTTGGGATCGCCGGAACCGATGTAGAAATGGCACTTGTCGGCGCAAGCCCCGCAGCGGACGCAGATGTCCATGAAGAGGCGGAAGGAGCGGTACTTCTCCAGGCGTTCTCTCATCCCCTCCAGGATGATCTGCTGCCAGTTCGGCGGCAACTTCCAGTCCTGGTCGTATGGCTGCCACTTCCGTGGGTTGGGCAGGCCAAGATATTCCAGGTTCTTGGGCGCAGCGCTGTAACAGAAGACCCCTTTGCGGAATTCGACGCTCGGATCCCGCCAGTCCTTCCTGGGGGGTCGGTAATCAATCTGCGCGAGTTGTTCCGGTTTCGGGATGTGCTCCGCCATGCGCTATTCCCTTTCGAGCGGTAATCCGGCCGCCTTGATCTTGTCCCTGAACTCCTCTTCCCACTCCTCGTAGGTGTGGACCTTGACCGGGTAGTTCCAGGGATTGACGTGTCGCTTCATCCGGTTGGCGTTGGCCAGATTCCGCGTGGGGCTCAGGAAGATGCCTCCCATGTGCATCAGCTTGCTGAAGGGAAACCAAGCCGCCAGCGCGCTCAGGAGGAACAGGTGAACGAACAGGAGCGACCCCACCTCTTTGGGGATGACGGGAGAGAAGGTCACGAGGCCCAGGGCGAGCTGCTTCACAGCCACGGTGTCAATCCGGACGAAGTACCGCATGAGGATGCCGGACAGGACGAGCCCCAGCAGCAAGAAGAGAACGAAGTAGTCGGCGAACAGCGAGACATAGCGCACCTGCGGGTTCCTGAGCCGCCTCAGCAGCAGATAGCCCAATGCCACGACAATGACGAGGTCGGTCACGTACAGGATCGGCGCCCCGATCTGGAAGAAGCCGTCTATGGCCGCCAGCACGTTGACGAAGGTAGGAACGGGCTCCATGAAGAACCGCAGGTGCCGGAGGAAAATGAACAAAAACGACCAGTGAAAGGCCAGGGCCCCGAGCCACAGGAACTTGTCTTCACCGAAAACCAGTCTGGGCCCTTCCCGGAGTTCTGCCTTGGTGTTGCGGAAGAGCGAGCGGAACAGGCCAACTTCCAATGCCATTCTCGCGATCACGCTCGGCGTGGAGGAGGGGCTCTCCAGCCAGCCCGCTTTGATCCAGGGCAGGGATTTCTGCTGCCCGCAGGTGGTGGGAATGCGGAAAGGAACGGGCGAGCGCGCCCACAGGATGACCCGGTAGGCCAGCCCGAGGAGGAAGGTCACGATTGCCGCCCACGGGAGGATCACCCCGAACAGCGGGCGCAGCCCGACGACCTGCCCTCCGACGAAGGCCAACGCGGCGAGGATCACCACCACGACGAGCGCCTGAAGAGCGTTCATGCACCATCCCCTCATGTCAGCCCGCTCCCGCATGGTTGCGACTCTGAAGAGACATCTGAGCCGCGGACGTCAGCGGATGGGTCCAGCCCGTGCATTCTCTCCAGCAGGAACATCCTGCGCCTGGCTTCGTTGGTCCTGATCTCGTACATGCGTTCACGGCACTTCATGAATAGGTCGAAGGCGAGGAGGGACATCTGGTCGATCCGGCCTTCTATGGTCGCCAGACCTTCCGCGTCCGGCTCCCCGTGAATCTCGCCTTTCAGCTCCTCCCGGATGACCCGCTTCAATAAGAAAATGAAGGCAACCGCCTGGCCGGCAGTGAAATCCTGCACGGCCCGGATCCGCACGATGCCGTCCAGCACCGGCATGACCCTGGCGGCATCCGTGCCACCGAGCAGTGCGTCAAATAGGACGGGAAACGCTTCTCGAAGGGTGTGCCCGACGGGGTTCCGGAAGGGATCCTTTTCGTGAGCCAGGAAGCGGGAGGTGTGCTCGGGATAGGTCTGAAGCGTTCGCGCCAACCATTCCCGGATGATGGCGTTCCTCTTCGCCGCCAGAGCCTGCATCAGTCTGTGGCCACCTTCAACCTCCATAAGTCTCTCCCCACATGCACCCTGTCAGCTTGGATCGCCCGGCAGGCTTCCTTGCCCCTTTTGCCGGCCCGGAGAGCAAGACCACCAGCGGCGATGGGCCAGAATCGGTGAAGCGGGAACGGCCCGCCATGTCCCGCTGAGCCCGCGACTCCGCTCATGTGGCCCCGCGCTTCAGGGGGCAGCCGGCGCAGCTTGTGGCAACGCATGGCCCGCAGGCATTCCCCACCGAGGCCACGAAGCCCCTCTCGCTGCGCTGCGCAGACCGGGAGAGCAGCCGCTCCACCCGGGTCCCACGACAGCGCGGACACGCGACCCGGGTGGGCCGCAGGATCACCCGCTCGAATTCGACCCGCACGTCTCGCAGCGGTACTCGTAGATCGGCACGACGAATCACACGCACCCGGTCGGCTTCGGGAGGCCCGCCACCTTGCAGGCCCCCTTGGCCGGGCCAGACGGAAACAGCTCGTAGATCTTCTGGAGTGAGAACCTGGTCTCCTTGCAGAGCTTGCGGATCATGGGGGCGGTCTTGTATTCCAGGTAGTAGTTCCGGAGGTACTTGACCACTTTCCAGTGATCCTCCGTCATCTCCTGGATATCCTCCTCTTTCTTCGCCAGCTCTTTCGCCACCTCCTCATCCCAGAGCTCCGGGGCTTGGATGAATCCGTCCTCGTCCAACTCCAATTCCTTGCCGGCCAAGACAACGGTTGCCATCTTTCCTCCCCTTTAAACAGTGCCGGGTTAGACAGTCCCGCAATCGCCCCCCTCCACATTCCCTCAGATCACTCTGACCCGCCCACCGACCGAACCTGCCAGCTGGACAACTGCGGGCTCCCCACAAACCGTCTGCGGTTCTCCGCCGCTTGCCGTCACACGCCGGCGTTCCGCGTGGAGCCGAGCCTGTCGAATAACAGCCCCGGCCCACTCACGAGTCCCGGCGGCGTGGAAATGACAGAAGGAGGCAAGGACGTTCTTGTAGACCAGGCCGTCCCGCTCCCCGTCAAAGCCGGTGCCTCGCTGCATGCGGAAGGCCATGCACAGGGCCTCGGTCCGCGCAGAGCGGACGTAGGAGTAGCGGAACTCGTGGCCCCGAAGAACCGTTCCCGGCGCGAAGAACGGATTGGCCTTTTCCACCTCCACGCAGGCATACCCGTGTCCCCACGGTCGCTTGCCCAGCTCGAAGGTCACGGGGAAGATGCCCACCATGGGATGGGTGATCCCGTCCATCACCATGGCTTCCCCGAGGTAGATCAGCCCGCCGCACTCGGCGATCACGGGAAGCCCCACCTCGATCTCGCGCCGCAGGGCGCTTCGGAAACTACCGTTCGCGGCCAGGGCGGCGGCATGCGTCTCAGGGTAGCCCCCGCCGATGTACAGGGCGTCCAGTGGCGGCAGGTCGGGGTCCGTCAGGGCATTGACCGGCACCACCTCCGCCCCCAGCCGCTCCAGAGCCTCCAGGTTCTCGGGATAGTAGAACGTGAAGGCGCTGTCCCTCACCACACCGACGCGCACCCCCCCACGGAGGCCGGTGGGGATCTCCCGCTCTGCATCCCTCGTCCACGTGAGGGGCGGCGCGCTCTCCGCCAGGGCCCGGATGCTGTCCAGGTTCACGTGGGCCTCCACCGCCTGGCGGGCAATGGTGATCGGCCCCGCTACAGCGGGGTGCTCCGCCGGTGTGAGCAGCCCGAGGTGCCGCTCCGGAAACTCCAGGTCCGAGAGCCGAGGGATGCTGCCCAGGACGGGGAGCCCACAGATTTCTTCCACGGCCGTCCGCACGGCCCGCTGCTGGCGGGGGGTGGCCACACGGTTCAGGAGGACCCCGGCCAGGGGCAACCGGGGATCCATGTGCTGGCATCCCAGCACCATGGCCGCCACGGTGCGCGTGGTCTTGGTGCAGTCCACCAGGAGCACCACGGGTGCTTGAAGCAGCTTGGCCAGCTCGGCGGAGCTGGCCGTGGCCTCGGCGCCCACCCCATCGAAGAGACCGTGGTTCCCCTCGATCAGCGTGAGGTCCGCGGTGCGGCCATGCCGCCCCACGGAGCAGCGGATCTGTTCGTCGGTCATCAGGTAGCTGTCGAGGTTCCGACAGGGACGGCTCCCCGCCCGGCTGTGCCAGGCGGCGTCAATGTAATCCGGGCCCTTCTTGAACGGCGCGACCGAGACGCCCCGGGCCTGCCAGGCACTGATTAGCCCGAGGGCAACCAGTGTCTTGCCGGTGCTCCCCCGGAGCCCGGCGATCATCACCCGCGGGCAGGTTGCGCTCTTGCATTCCGGTTGGCTCATGGCGCATGGCCCTCCCGAGCCGGTCAGGCACCCTCGCCCTCTTTGGGGGGGAGTTCCACGAAGCTCCCCCCGTAATACGTGTAGACACAACGGCCGGAATCCATGAGATGCCGCAGCGCCTCCTTGCACGTCTCCTTGGTGCAGCGCTCCGGTCCGAAGTGTTCCATCATCGCCTTGAAGAGGTCGGTGGGCTTCAGCTTCTTGACGCCCGCAGCGTCCTTCACCATCTGGTACATCGCCTCGGCCACGGCCTCGGCGGTCACGGCCTCCGCCATGACGCACTCCTTACGACTTCAGATGCACGGAACGTTGGTAGGTCGTCCCGGCAAACCGGAAGTCGTCGATGTGTTGCTTGGTGAATGGGATGCCCGTCTTCTGGAAGAAGCGCGGCCAGCCGATGCGCTGGATCCACTCGCCCATCCGCTCGTACTTCCGCGCATCCGCCGCCCAGACCTCCACCAGATGCTTGACCGCTTGTGTCACCTCGGGCCAGCGGGGCGGGTTGTTGGGAAGGTACGGGATAGCCAGCTTGGAGAACATAGGCGCAGTCCGGGCGTTGCTGACCTTCCCACCCACCCAGATCGAAACTCCGTCGTTGAGCGCGTTGGCCAGCGGCATGGCGGGACAGACCGTGTAGCAGTTCCCACAGAACATGCAGCGCTCCTCGATCACGTCCACCGTCTCCGTGCCGTTGATGCGCTTGGGCCGGATTGCGGCCGTGGGACAGGAGGCGACCACGCTGGGGATCTCACAGATCTTGGGGAGCCGCTGGTGGTCAATCTTCGGCGGCCGGCGATGGACGCCCAGGATGGCGATGTCCGAGCAGTGCACCGCCCCGCACATGTTGAGGCAGCAGGCCAGGGCCAGCCGGAGCTTGGCCGGCAGCTTCATGGTCTTGAAGTACTCCACCAGCTCGTCCATGACCGCCTTCACGACCCCCGAGGCGTCGGTGGCCGCAGAGTGACAGTGCACCCATCCCTGCGTGTGCACCATGTTGGAGATAGCGTTGGCCATCCCACCGACCGGAAAGCCCCGGGCGGCCAGGTCGGCGATCAGGGGCTCGATTTTGGCGGGATCGGTGAGCAGAAACTCGATATTGTTCCGGCTCGTGAACCGGAGATAGCCATCGCTGTACTTGTCCGCCAAGTCGCAGAACTCGCGGATCGTCTGGATAGAGAGCAGGCGCGGCGACCCGGCACGCACGGTATAGAGTTTGTCACCGGATTCCCCCACGTGCACCATGACCCCGGGCTTCAGAATTTCGTGGTACCGCCATTTCCCATAATTCTGCTTCACGATGGGGGGCAGGAACTTCTGATAATGCGGGGGGCCGATGTCGGTCTTGCGCTGCACAGTTGTCTCAGCCATGGTTCGATTCTCCCTCTCTGCGTCAGCTTTCAGCCATCAACAGTCAGCTCTCAGTGCCGCGGCAGGCCCCCTCACCCTCCCCCTCTCCGCACCCAGAGGGTACCCGGAGAGGGATGGGGTGAGGGTTGTCAGGCCTTGGTCTGGGTAGGTTCCTCTTCGAAGTACTCTTCGTAGAAGACGTACGGGTTCTCCCGGGGGTGGGCCACCATCTCGGGCCGCGGCTCAAGACCGATGGCCTCCAGGAAGTTCCCCAGCCCCACCCGCTGGATGAACTCCCCGACCCGTTCCCGGCTCTTGCCTTCCTCGGCCCAGAGGTCCAGGATCTTCGCGACCAGCTCCTTGAGGGCCGTGTAGGGCGGCTCCATCTTCATGAATGGGACCAAGACCGACGAGAGGATCGCCCCCTGCACGATGGGCGCCTTCGCGCCGATGAGTATGCAGGCCCCCCGCTCCTGCCCGGGGCGCAGGGCCTTGGGCATCACGTTGATGCAGTGCATGCACTTGACGCACCACTCGTTGGCAATCTGGAGCTCCTTCCCGTTCCAGGCCATGCACTTGCTGGGACAGCGGTCGCAGACGTCCGCCTGGATGTCGATCCCGTCCTTGGCATACGCGCCCACCGCAGCCTGGTCCACCTGGATGGCGTCGCGCCAGGTCCCGATGAGGCTGAGGTCCGCCCGGGCGATGGCGGCCACACAGTCGTTGGGACACCCCGCCGCCTTGAACTTGAACTTGTAGGGGAAAGCGGGCCGGTGCAATTCGTCCTGGTAGTGCATCGTGATGTCGTAGGTGAAGCCCAGGGTGTCATAACAGGCCCACTCGCATCGCGCCGGTCCCACGCAGCAGCTCGGCGTCCTGACATCCGACCCCGATCCCCCCAGGTCGAACCCGGCCTTCGTCAGCTCGCCGAAGGTCGGCTCCAATTCATCCGTTCGCGTCCCCAGGAGGATCAGGTCCCCCGTGGAGCCGTGGAGGTTGGTGAGGCCGGAGCCGTGCCTCTCCCACAGGTCACAGATGGCGCGCAGGGCCGCTGTCGTGTAGAACCAGCCGGCTGGCTGGTTCACCCGGAAGGTGTGGAAATGGGCGACGTTGGGGAACTCCTCGGGGAGGTCGGAGTAGCGGCCGATGACCCCGCCGCCGTAGCCGCGCACCCCCACGATCCCGCCGTGCTTCCAGTGTCCGACCTTGTCCGTGTAGGAGCGCTCCAGGACGCCCAGAAGATCCCGGCTCATGCCGTTTTCCTCGGCGGCCTTCTTGATCTCCCGCACGAAACTGGGCCACGGCCCCCTGTCCAGCTCGTCAAGCTTCGGCGTCTTCGGCAATTTCGTTTTGTCTCCCATGGTGCGGCACCTCCCCCCGTGGTTGTCCGGGGAATCGGCAGTTACTTCATCTCGATGTACCCGCAGGGACACTCCTCCGCGCACTTCTTGCATCCCTGGCAAAACTGCAGCTTGAAGCGGTACGGCTGGCCCTTGTCGAAGGGCTTGATCACCGCCTCGTCCTGGCAGTACTTCCAGCAGTTATCGCAATGGAAGCAGAGGCCGCAGCTCATGCAACGTTTGGCCTCGGCGATGACTTGCTCCCGCGTCGGGCCTAGGTTGACCTCGCGATCTGGATCCTGGAACCGCTCCGCCGCCGGGACTGTTACCATGTCCATCCGAATCTGCTTGGGATAAAGGTCCAGCCGCATCTTGTCATGGGTGATCACGGGAGATGGTGGGGCGGCTTCCAACGGGATTCCGCGGAGCCTGGCATGGATGGTCTCGGCGGCACGGCGACCGTGGTAGATGGCGGTGGTGACGATCCCCAGCTCCAGGACATCGCCGCCGGCGAAGGCCCCCGGCACGGATGTCTCCCCCGAACCATCCACCGGAATCCCGTCACGCTCGCCCTTGAATGACTCCAGGCCCGTGAAGTCCGGCCCCTGGCTGATGGCGGCGATCATCGTGCTCGCGCCCACGAAGAACTCAGACCCCGGGATGGGGACGGGCCGGCGGCGGCCGCTACTGTCGGGCTCTCCCAGCTCCATCCGGAGGCAGGTGAGCCCGGTGGCGCGACCGTTGTCGGTCACCACGGCGATCGGTGCCGCCAGAAACTCGATGTGGATACCCTCCCGCTCGGCCTCCTCCACCTCCTGCTTGATGGCCGGCATCTCCTGGATGGTCCGGCGGTACAGGATGGTGGTCTTGGCCCCGAGGCGTGCCGCCACGCGCGCTGCGTCCACGGCGGTATCCCCACCGCCGACCACCACGACCGTGTCTCCCACCTCCACCCGCTCGCCGGCGTTCACCCAGTGGAGGTACTCGACACCCGACAGGACATTCGGGGCGTCCTCCCCCGGAACACCGAGGCGCAGCCCCTTGTGGGCCCCGATGCCGACGAAGATCGCCGCATACGCCTGGCGAAGATCCTCGTAGGGGACCTCCTTCCCCACGGCCGTGTCACAGCGCAGTTCCACCCCCAGGGCCAGGAGTCGCGCAATCTCGGCGTCCAGGACCTGGGGCGGCAAGCGATACGTCGGAATGCCGTAACGAAGCATCCCGCCTGGCTTGGGAAAGGCCTCGAACACGGTTACCGGGTAGCCTCGTCGCGCCAGTTGGTAGGTGCAGGAGAGGCCGGCGGGTCCCGATCCGATGACCGCGATCTTTTCTTCGTGGCGCTCCTCCGTCAGGAGCTTCAGCGGGAGATTTCTCTCCAGGGCAAAGTCTCCCACGAACCGTTCCAGGCAATTGATGGAGGCCGGACCATCCAGGTGGGCCCGGTTGCATTGCGTTTCGCACAGATGGGGGCACACGCGGCCGCAGATCGCCGGGAGGGGGTTCTTCTCCGTGATGATGTAAAAGGCCCGCTCGAACGCCTCGTCGTAGCTTATGCCTCGGCTCTCGACCTGGGCGATGGTAGTCAGGACGCCCCGGATGTCCGTGTGGTTCGGGCACGCGTCGGAGCAAGGCGGCGTCTTGAGCACGAACAGGGGCCTGAGCGGCGAGGTGACCCGCACTCCGGGCGCCTCGGCCACTCCCGCCCCGAGTTTCCGGACTTTCTTCACGACAACGGGCACGCGCGAACGCTCCTTTCTGGTACCTCGATGCTCTCAGTGCGCAGTCCAGTCGCTCCCCTTCCCGGCTGTGGATCGGGAGCAAGGACTTTGCCAGCTCGCCGGTCCCCCGCGAAGGCTTGCGGAACGCAGTTCGAAGGTACAAAACTCCAACAAATAATGCTACCAAAAGGTAACGGAAGTCCGAAGTATGTTACCTTTCGGTAGCATCAAGAGGCCAGGAGACCCCGAGATGCTTGAGTTTTTTCCACAGGGTCTTCCGGCTGATCCCCAGGATCCGGGCCGCCTGAACCCGATTGCCCTCGGTGAGCCGGAGCACGGAGATGATGTGCTCTCGCTCTGCCTGTTCGCGCACTTTCCCGAGCGGTTGGCCCTCGACCGGAGGAGAGACAGGGTTTAGGGCGTTCGCTGTTCGTCTCACCTCGGAATGCCTCGCAGGGTCTTCACGGATCCAATGGTCAAATACTCGCGTGCCCTCCCATCCTGCCGCGCCCGAGCAGGGGCTGCGCGAGATGTACCGACGGGTCGCTGATTATTATAGCAATGGTTGGCGCTCTTGCGCCACGGGGACACGGAGCGGTTCCGTGTCCCCGTAGTCAGGTGCTGCTCAGGGCCAAGCGTTTACTTGATCACCGGCGCTGCGAAGAGGACGCCGCCGAACAGGAGGTACGCCAGGATCAGCGTCCAGACGATATTGAAGGCCTGGGCGCCGAGGAAGGCCGCGGCCGGCCGGCCGCCCTCGAGCTGGAGCAGCTCCTTGAAGTTGGTCTCCAGGCCGATGCAGACGAAGGCCAGGGCGAACGTCAGCAGCCGGATGAATCCCAGCGGGCCCTTGACCGCGTCGATGCTCGCCTGGCTCAGGAAGAAGGAGAAGGCGAGCGAGGCCACCAGGAAGCCGAGGACAAACTTCGGGAACCGCTCCCAGATCACCATGGCACTGGGCCGCTCGCCCGTCTCGGCCCCTCGCTTGAGTGACCACGCGATCGCCAGGAGGAACGCGGCGACGCCGATCAGGACATTCTGGGAGAACTTCACGATGGTGGCCACCTTCATGGCCGCCTCACCATACAGCGCGCCCGCGGCCACCACGGCGCCCGTCGTGTCAATCGTCCCCCCGATCCATCCCCCGGCGACCAGTTCCGGGATCCCCACGGCCTTGGCAAATACCGGCATCAGGATCATCATGGGAACGGCCACAACCAGGACGATGGAGGTGACGTAGCTCAGCTTCTTCTTGTCCCCCTGGACCGCCCCCGCGGCGGCGATGGCCGCCGAGACGCCGCAGATCGAGACGGCGGTCGCCAGCATGGCGGCAAACTCGTCATCCACCCGAAGCTTTTGGGCCAGCCAGTAAGCGACATACCAGACCGCCACCACGACCAGGATGGACTGGATGACCCCGTAGGCGCCCGCCGTAAGGATCTCACCGAAGAGGATCCCGGTCCCCATGATCACCAACCCGACCTTGATGTAGTACTCGGTCCGGACCGCCTCCTTCATCCAGGCGGGCAGCCCGATGATGTTGCTGATGATTAGCCCGAGGACGAGCGCCCACAGGGCGAATTCCAGCCCGTAATACGTCACGGTCGTGTTCCCGGCGATGAAGATGGAGAGCCAGGTGAGGACAAAGACCGCCGGGAACCCGACGATGAACCTGCCCACGCTCCGGCCCATCAGCGCGTTGCCGATGGCGGCCAGGATGAGGAAGCCTAGCCCGATGAGGATTGACGTCCAGATGTTGTTCGCCGAAAACACATTCCCCAACGTGGCGCCTGCATCTCCCGCGAGCTTCCTGCTGACTCCCGCCGCCTGCTTCTTCAGGCCGGCGTCCTGTGCCGCGGCCGCGCCCAGTTTCTTGGCGGCATCACCGATGGCCTTCCGGTCCTGGCCTCCCATGGCGGTCTTGAGCGCCGTGGCGGCAGCCACAAGTTCTGCCTCGTTCTTTTCCTGAGCGGTGTTCACCAGCTTGTCGACCCCCGCGCTGTTCTCCGCGACCACGGATTGGAATCCCCCGTCGGGCATCCACCGGAATCCGGGCGTCTTGAATCGGAGACCAAACAGAACCAGCAGGATGATGAGAAACCCGAGCCACACTGTCATCCAGTCCTCGTTCTTCACCAGGGTCGTCCACGCACTTTCTTTCTGCTTTTCTCCTGGCATGTTCGTTCCTCCTCTCTGAAAAGCCCGAGCAGACTCCTCCCCTTCTCCCAGACTAGCAAGGACCTTGCCGCCGGGCGACACGCAAGAACCTCAACAGATGACGATGGTTACACGTGCAGGGAGTGTAGACCACCGGGTGAAGTGTTACCGATAGGGAACACTAGGGTGGAAACGGGTTACCATTAGGTAACGCTGGCGCGGACGTTCATTACAAGGCAAAAAGTCCTGAGAAATCTAGGCACCGGCGCGGCCAGACCGCGAGGGATAACGCCACTAGCGGGACGGGATTAGGAGGGAAGATCGCTACCGGCGTTCCCGGGGGCGCCAGCAGGCTCGCGCGCTCTCTTGTAACTCTCCGCCAGCAGCTCGACGGGATGACAGACCTTGATGCTCACGCCTCGCGCCCGCAGCAAGGCGTGAAGCTGGGAAATGCAGGACGGGCATCCGCTCGCGACCACATCTGCCCGGGTCGCCAGGATACTCTCAA
>CAZXXV010000058.1:0-13000 GCA_964644725.1 uncultured bacterium | reverse complement strand
GTTGTCGAAGCCGTCGCAGTAGAGCAGGGCAAGCTCGTAGGATTTCTCGGAGAACACCATGCGCTTGAACACCTGGTCCCCGGTTCGCTTGGACTCGACCTTGAGCCCGATGCGGGCGAGCTGGTCGACGATGCTCTTCGCCATCTCGGTCCCGAACTCGCCCAGGGAATCGGGGTAGAGGAGGATGGCGGTCTGGCCGGTCAAGCCGCTGGATTCGGCGAGGGCCTTCGCCTCGTTCTCGTCATGAGGCAGCAGGTTCGGAACGGGCGTGGCGACGTATTCGGGGATGTTCCTCGCGAAGATGTCCGAGGGGAAGGGCCCGTAGTTCAGCACGACGCCCTGTCCGCGGTTCGTGATGGAAGGCACGAGGCTGGCGCGGTCCAGGATCATCGACATCGCCTTGCGGGCGTCGGCGTTGGGGAACAGCTTGGTGTTTATGGCCACCTGATAGAATGCATAGGGCAGGAAGGATTCGATGTCCACCCGGGACATCTTTTCGACCATGGGGCGGTCCATGGGGGAGGTCTCGAGGATCAGGTTGATCCTGCTCCTGCGCAGCTCGTTCATCCTGATGATGGGGTCGATCACCTTCTTGATGACGAGGGAGGTGGCCTGCGGGCGCTTCTTGAAGTAGGTGCCGTTCGCCTCGAAGCGCACCCATTTCCCGATTTCCCACCCAGTGAGCCTGTACGGCCCGCTCCCGATCGGCTCCACCGCGAAATTGCGTTCGTTCTCCCCCGATCGCATGTTGGTTTCCATCTTTTGGCCGCGGTAGGTGGCGGGTATGATCTTGAAGGTCAGCACGGGGTAGGCGCGGAACGGGGGCAGCGGCTTGGTGAACTCTATCTTCACCGTGCGCGCGTCTGCTGCCTTCACGCTCTTGATGAAGGACAGCAGGTAGTCGCGCTTGGGCGAATCGTTCTCCTCGTCGGCATAGGCGGCGAAGGAGTACTCGACGTCCTCCGCGGTGAGCTCCGTGCCGTTGTGCCAGTAGACCTGCCTGAGGAGGACCGAGTAGTCCTTCTTGGTGGCGGGATCCTGCTCGATAGCCTCCGCCAGGGCCAGCTCCGGGTAGAGCTTGCCGCTCTGCGGGTCTACCTCGAAGTTGACCAGCCCGTCGAAGACCAGCTCGTTGGCATTGAGGCCTGAGACGTTCTGGTCCAGCACCGGGTTCAGGGAGTCCGGAAGGTTGGAAACCGCGACCACGATGCCCTTGGGTTCGGGTTTCCACAATAAAAATATGCCGAGCCCGGTGGCCGCCGCCACGACCGCAATGGAGATAATGATGATGATGTTCCTGTTCTTAATGTTCATTAACGCATCCTCATGATGAACGAACTGTAAACGACGACCTCGCCTTCATAGTTGGGGGTCTTGCCCTTCTGTATCTCGAAAAAGTACTTGTCCGTGGTGAGCTGTTCGCCGGCGTTCAGGACCGGCCAGGAGTTGCCGACCTTGTATCCGCGGTTGACCAGGTCTTTCATCTTGTTCTTCTCGATCAGGGTCCCGGACTTGGTGTTGTCCGCGAAAACCCGCACCGTCCTGCTGTCGTTGACCGTGACAACGAGGTCGTTCATGGTGCCTTTCGGGATGGAAATCATGCCCCACCAGTACTCATTTTCCTTGACGCCCTTGGCCTGGAAGACCGCGGGACGGCTCTTCTTGGCTTCCGCGGTCGTCCCCGGCTGTGGATTGAACAGCCCGATCATGATGGGCATGACGACCTTGCCCCGGCTAGCGATCTCCTTCGCGGTCCGGATCTCGGCGTTTACTTGCGCGTTTTTGGCGTCGAGGTCCTTCTTCTGCTCTTCGATCTCCGCCATCATCTCGGCGTCGGCCGCCTGGGGATAGCGGGCCGCGAAACGGGTCATCTCGTCGTACGCCGCCTCGACGTTGGCCTTCACGGATTCCTGGTGCTTGAGCAACTCCTCCAGGGTCATGCTGCCGACCTTGTCCTTGTCGGGAACCCGGGCGAACTCTTCCCCGATCCGCTCCTTGTAGAGGTAGGCCTGCTCGCGGAGGAGCTTTTCCCTTTCCACCACGAGATCCTGGCGTTTCTTGCGGAGCTTGGAGGCTTCCCGCACCACGCTTTGGGTCTTGGAGACCTGGGCCTTTGAGGCGTCGCCGGCCAGAAGGCTCTCCGCCCTGGCGTACGCTCCCGCGGCCGTGTCGATCCCCGCGATTTTTCCGTCGAAATCCGCTGCTTCCCGGGCCTTGCCCAGCACGGCGTCCGCGTCGGCTTCCCGCTTGCGGGACGCGGAGATCACGTCGATCTCGGCGTTCATCGCATCTATAGCGTCAGAACCCCCGAACGTCCGGACCGTCGCCCTGCTCAGTTCCCGTGCCTTGGACAGCTTGTCCGCCGCGATGAGGGCCCGTATCCTTCCCTCCGCGATCGCAATGCCGCTTGCGCGCGTTTCGTCGGGAAGCTCGAGATCCTCGGGCAGGCCGGCGAACGCTCGCTGCGCCTTTTCGAAGGATGCCAGGATGCGCGCGTCGTCTCCCGCCTTGGCGGACTCGGCCTCCGCCAGGTACTTGGAGCCGGAATTGAACGCGTCCACATAACCCGTATAGGTTGCGCGGGCGGTCTTGTCCTTTATCTCGTTCCAGTACGGCTTGGCCGCCGGAGGGCTCTTCTGATTCCACGCAGCCGTGCCCCTGCTGATCGCCTTTTCATCCGGCGTGGCTTTCTTCGCCTGACTGTCGAAGGTCGCGCAGGAAGCGAGCAGCAGCGCTGCCGCGGCTGCGGCCACGGCAGCAGCAAACATCTTCCTATTCATTTATTACCTCCCTAACGAGCCGGAAACCGATGTCGACGTATCCCTTGGAGGGATCGACCTCCCGGCGGTTGGAAATGCGGAGATCCGCGGGGCCGTCCATCCAGGATCCGCCTTTAACGATCAGGCTCCCAGTTGCGGCTCTCTCGGTCGATGTCCATTCCCAAACGTTTCCGGCCATGTCGAATATGCCGTAAGTGTTCTTTCCCGCCTCAAAGCTGCCCACGGGCGACGTGGAGCTGAAGCGGCCGTTGCCGTTGTAATTGGCCCGCCTCCCGTCGGTCGGGCTCTGATCGCCCCAGGGGTAGATCACGTCCCGTCCGCCGCGGGCGGCTTTCTCCCACTCGTCCTCGGTCGGCAGGCGCTTCACCACGCCGAGCTGCGCGGACAGCCAGGAGGCGAAACGGACGGCGTCGTCGTACGAGACGCCGATGACTGGCTGGTCCGGCTGGTTGTACTGGGGATTGTCCCAGTATTCCGGGAAGGTCTCGGCCTTCGTGTCCTCGAGGTACATCTCGTACAAGGCATTCGTGACGAGATAGAGGTCGATGTAGAGGTCCGGCGTATTCGCCTGACGGGGGGCTTCCTTCCTGGACGCCCGCTTGTCCCGCGCGACGGCGCCCGCGGTAAAGGGGCCGCCCGGGACGAGGACCTCGCCGCTGAAGAATTTGCCAACGTTGTCGAAGTGTCTGAAGCTCGCCTCGATGCGGGAAGCCGCGTCAATGTCCTTCAACGCCGCCGATGAAGGGGCTGACCGAGCGAAGTCGGTTGAAACACTCAGGCGGACGCCTGTGTTGCGGAACGACTCTCCGGCGGGGTAGGCGAGGGTTACCTTCCCATCCGGTCCGGAAGTTGCCGTCATGGAGGCGGGTTCCGCGTCCTTGGCGGTCCACTCCATGCGCAGAGGC
The DNA here is from genome assembly GCA_964644725.1 of uncultured bacterium. GTDB lineage: Bacteria > Methylomirabilota > Methylomirabilia > Methylomirabilales > 2-02-FULL-66-22 > 2-02-FULL-66-22. Next base: position 9,315 of record CAZXXV010000058.1, on the reverse strand, counting down.
AGGGAGCCGGCCGGTTCGCCGTCCTCGCCCCGGATCATGGCCTCGAAGCTGGTCTCGTTGCCGATGAAGCCGCTCTCCGGGCTCGTCGTGATGGATACGCCTGTGGAAATTTCCCGGCAGAACGCCTCAATAGCGGCCGACATGAGGAGGCTGTCCTGTTCGGTCTCCGTCAACAGATCGGTCAACCCTTCCCTGGCCAGCCGATCCAGCATCCTGCCCGCCTCCATCATGCGGTCCGCCAAAGGCTGCGCATATCCATCCTTCAAAGCCGCGAACTTCTTCTGGAGCTCGGACCTGATCGCGGTTTCCCGCGCCCGTTCGTATTTTTCCCATTCCGCGGCCTTGATGCTGACCACCACGGTTTCCTGGCCGCCCGCCTTGTCCTTCGCGATGGGCTGCAGCTTGGGGAGCTTGAAGGTCATCGCCGCTTCGGCGTCGACCTTAATGCGTCCCTTCCTGCTTCCGCGGTTCTTGGCGGTCTCCGTGAGCGCGTTGGAAATCAGGTCACGATTCGCTTCCACCATGGCTTCGGACTTCGTCGCGCCGGAGCCGAATCCATAGTAGTAGCCGCTTTGCTGCTTGACCTCCGCTGGGGCGAGCGATGCGCAGGAGTTCATGACGAAAAAAGCGAGGCAGAGAAAAACTGCGCATGCCGCGATGAGAACTCGTTGTGCTATGGATTGCATGCTTCAATACTCCATTCCGTTGAGGTGATTCCTATGTGAAGAGTATGCAAGTTGTGTGCCCGAAACGCGGGATTTCCTCTAAAAATTTACGATTTATACTATAGAAGAAACCTGTCAGGCACCTACAGATGAACGCTTGTATCTCTAACTTTGGCGGTCAGGATACCAAATCTGAAATAGCTGATTACGTTTTATCTGCTGACAGAGTAAATCGGTGCGCTCGCGCAGCGCATGCGTGAAGCATGTACGGGCGAAGAACAGGCGAGACCGAAGCAGTTGCGATGCGAGTTACCGGATTGGGCCCCGAAGGGCAGCGCCGCAATCCTACCTGGCTTCCGGGGAACCCGAAGGCGATTCCCCGCCCGGGGGCTGGTCCTCCCGTATGTAGCGGCGCAGATGCTTCCGGCGCTTCCGGTCGCTGCGGCCGCCGCCCCCCGAGCCCAGGCCTTTGAACAGGATCGTGCACAGGGCCAGCAATCCCCAAGCCTGCCAGTAACCCAGGCGCTTCAGGCCGAAGATTTCCGGCATCAGCCAGTTCCACAACAGCATGACGACCCAGCCGCAGAGCGCGAGCAGGCCGACCGCCAGGATGCCGAACCCGATTCCCAGAAGGATCTTCTGGGGCAGGCTGCGGTCTTCCCACCAGGTATCCATGTCGAATCCTCCCTTCCCGCCGCCGCGGGTATTCGCTAAGTCAGACATCTCTTACCTCCTCCAGGCGCAACCCGGCAGTGCTTTCTGTCCAGGTCAATGCCCGGTTTCGTATCTTCATTCTTCGATCCAGTGTCTCAGAGCCCGGGAAAGATTGCGCAGGGCGTAGCGCTTACGCGCTGTCAGGGTGTCGATGCTCTCGCCCGTGGCATCCGCGATCTCCCGGAAGGTCAAGCCGCCGAACACTTGGGCCTCCACCACCTGGCGTTGGGCTGCCGGAAGGGCCCGGAGGGCATCGTTCAGCGCATCCATGAGGCTCTCCCGGACGAAAGCATCCTGGGGATCCAGACCGACGCCAGAGATGATCTCCCGCAGCGTTTCCTCGGTCACGTCCGTTTCGCCGGATGCGGCGCGCACCCGGTCGTGACGCCAGGCATCGATCAGCCGCCGGGTGAGCAGGGAATTGATCCATGCCGCAAGGTTGTCGATGCTGGCCACCAGGTGCAGGCGTTCGATGGTCTCGGCATAGACGTCGTGCAGGATGTCCTCCGCCTCTTCCAGAGTGCGTCCGGCTACGCGCAGGCGGGCCAGGAAGCGAGATTTTTCGCTCTTGTAGGCCTTCTCCAGCCGCTCGTGGGAATCGGTGTTTCCTTGCGCCCGATCACTGCTCATAGTGTACAAGTATATCGACGGACGGATCGGGCTTTTCGTGTATTCGGTTGCGCGAGAACGGCGTGTTTCAGGATGGCCAGCATATCCTGATCCTCATTGGAAGTCTGACGCTTGCATAGGAAATCGCGGCTCGAGCTTGCCGTATTCCTGCCCATCCTCGTTGCACTCGTTGATGATCTCCTCCAGGTACAAGCCGTTTCCCGGATTTCCGCTCCCAGGCTGGGCGATGCAAACCGCCCGGACGGTGTACACTCGGCTGATTTCCAGCTGACCATGGAAGAAGCGGCGGCCCTGATCTGGCACGGGCGAAGCATCGATGAAAAGGGCCTTGTCGCCTGGTTCAAAGCGCCTCACGCGGCACCTCCGATCCTACTAGGCAAAGCCTCGGCGCTGGCATGCTGCATCTAGTTTAGCATGATCCTGCCGGGCCGACCACGAGCAGGTGCTGCTCGCGACGGATCGGCTACGAACCGATAAGACCAAGGGCTGCGGCACCCAGTTGGCGACCCTGAATATGGTGTTCAAGCTCATGCAGGACGCACAACGAACCTGGCGACGGCTAGATTTCTGGAAGCAACTAAAGTTGGTCATCCACCAGAATTGACAACTCCAGTTGCTATGTTAATATAGCTAAGAGTGGAGGAGGTGGGTAAAATTACGTGTCTAAAATGAGGATATTTGTGGGCGTTTCAGTTCTTACAGTCTTAGTTCTATCGACAGGCTATTTTATTGGTTTTGTAACATATGCCCCGATACAAAGAACCCGAGCGAGATTGTATTCGGTTCAAAAAAAAGAGACAGAAGAAACGCGTTTAACAGAAGAATACATGAATAAGGTGGCACCTGAAATTATTTCAGAGACACTAGACGGAGAGAAATGGTATCTGACAAATCAAAGAGGGAAGGTTGTTCTAGTATTTTTCTGGTCGATTTTATGCAACGATTGTGTCAAATCCATCCCGGCAATGAATAGAATACATTCGACGTACAGAAAAAGGGAAGATTTTTTGCTAATAGGAGTACATAGATTTCCTGATAAGGAGATCATTTCGTGTTATTGTTCTACAAAGGGAATTCTATGGCCTCAGCTCTATGAAGACGGAGAGTCATGGCAAACTGGTTTTTCGGACACGATGGGCATAAAAAGAACACCCTCGATTTGGATTATCGATAAAGAAGGGAAAGTGAGAGGGATTAATATGGATTTAGGTAGTGTTGAAGAAGAAGTTCGGGGCCTTCTAGAATAGTATCAGTGGGTCGACTATGTATTGAAGGCGTTAAATTGACGGCGTATGTAAAGTCAATTATAGTTTGAGCACAGACATGGGGGTAAATGATGAAAAAGAATAAGAAGTTTTTCAATCTATTCTTCTCTGTAGTGTTCGGATTATGGCTAGTCGCGGGTATCGTGTTTGCGTCCACTTTTTTATTGGGTTGTAAGGAAGAATGTCTCGCCTGGGGAGAGAACTGTTCCCAGGCTTATAAACAAAGCGAATACGGCACAACCGATATCCAATGCTGCACAGGGCAGTGCAGGGATCATGGCGTTGGTATCGTCACGTGCGGCTCCTGACGTAACTCCGCAGACCCGATAGAAGATATATTGTACAGAACGATCCTGCTGGCCCTCTGTCTATTCAGCGGGTATCGCCCCAGCTCATGCGATGTATCGTACATGGCGACGACATTTTGCGGGGGCACCTCGGGCTGGATGTTGTAAACCAAGCAGAGCACGTATCCGCCGCCAGGTCCAAGGTCCAGGATCCTTCGGCGAACCTGTTTCCATATATCCTCAGGATTGCAGAAAGGAAGTACTTGATTAGTGTCGATACCGTGATAGACCTTCCAGCCTTCAGTCCCCGATAGCGCTTCTTCTCCTCGTCCCAGGCATCGGCGTAGGCAAAGTAGTCAAACTCCCAGGCGGTGTTATTCACCCCGTCATCGACGGCCGCAGTCAGCACCGACCCGTCCCGAATGCGCGGCAGATACGTGTACTGCGCGAAGTCCTCGACTTGTCGATCTCGCACCTGGCCCTTGAGGGTCACGTCAGGGTCGTTCCGCGGGTCTATAGCTTGAGGGAAAGCTCGTCTCCCTTGAAAACAGCTTGTCCGGTTCTCATGTTCGCCACAGTGAAATCCTTGTAGGCGAAGCCGAATTCCTTTTCGGCGAGCCATTCGCCGCGAACCGCGACCGACTGTCCCTCGGGACTTTCCCGTGACACGCGGTAGACGCCGTCGAGTCCGAGAGCCTCGTAACGGGGTAGGCCGTCCTGCCGCACTGCAGGGGACACCAAGGATATCTAGCTTCGAACAGTCAGCCAATCCTCTGAGTATTTGATTAAGAAGCTGATCAATAGCCGTAAATACGACTCTGTGGAAGGAAAGATCTCAACCACGGGGATCTTCTTGTCCTAACTGCTGCATTTTTTCTTGATCCTACGTAAGGCCATGTGATACCATGGAAGAGTCACGACCGGAAGTTTTCCGGCGAGCTCAAGCGAAAAGGGAGGAAGTCTATGAAAAAGTCTCGGTTCCTTGTTTTCATCCTCTGCGTGATCGCCCTGTTGATCCCGGCCTTATCCGCGACGGCCCAGGTGAAGGGCCAGATCAAGATCGGAATGGTCAACCTCGCGCTCACGAGCCCCTACTTCATCGGGATGTCGCAGGCGGTGAAGCAGGAGTGCGAGCACTTCACCAACATCAAGCTGATCACCACCGACGCGAAGGGGGACGCTCAGAAGCTGACCTCGGATGTCGAGGACGTGCTTGCGCAGAACGTGAACGGGCTCATCATCAGCGCTGCCTGGCTCGAAGCGGCTCCAGAGGCCCTGGACGCCATCAAGCGGGCGGGGGTGCCCGTGGTCCTGGTGGATCGCAAGCTCAAGGGCGGGGACTACACGAGTTGGGTCGGACCCGACAACTGGGCCATCGGAACCCAGGACGGCGACTACATCGTGAAACGTCTCAGCGGCAAGGGGCGCCTCGTGGTCCTTCGCGGGGGACCGGCGGATAACTCCATCGGCCTGGACCGCACCAACGGGATGCTCTCCTCTGTGAAGAAGAGCAAGATCGAGGTGGTCATGGCCCCCAATTTCGGGGGCTGGAGCTCCGACGGCGGCTTCAAGCTCATGGAGGACATGCTGTCGAAGTATAAACAGATCGACGCGGTCTTCGCGGAGAACGACTCCATGGCGCTCGGCGCGCAGAAGGCAATCGCCGATGCGGGCCGCACGAAGCAGATCTTCATCTGCGGTGTGGACGGCGAGAAGGCCGCCCTCGAGCAGATCATGCAGAAGACTAACTACGCGGCGACCGGGTTGAACAGCTCCGACCAGATCGGCCGCGCGGGATTCACCCGGCTCATGGCGCTCCTCGCGGGGGCGCAGTCTGAAAAGGACACCGTGATGCCCTCGCCCTTGATCACGATCGACAACGTGGCCAGGTTCTACATTCCCGAGAGCGTGTTTTAGTAATTTCCACCGGCCCCTCTACGCGAGGGGCCGGCAACTTTCCCTGGAGACCATCCATGAAAATGCTCATCGACGGCCAGTGGGCGGATTCCCGCGACGGCACAACCCTGGTGGTTCGAAACCCGGGGACGGGCGAAGTCATCGACACCGTCCCCGTTGCATCTCTGGCGGACTTGGACCTCGCTCTGCGGGCTTCCGTGGCAGGAAGCAGGCGCATGCGCGCAATGCCCGCGCACCAGCGCTCGGCAGTCCTGATGCGCGCCGCGGACGCAGTGAAGGGCCGAAAAGAGGAGCTCGCCGTGCTCCTCGCCCGGGAGAACGGCAAGCCTATCCGCCAGACGAGGGACGAGGTGGAAGTCACGACCCGGATTTTCCGCGGTTTCGCGGAGGAAGGACGGCGGCTTTTCGGCCGCACGATCCCGATGGACGCGGTGCCGGGCAATGAGCGACATTTCGCGATGACCGTACGGCAGCCTCTCGGGGTCATCGCTGCGATCGTGCCCTTCAATTACCCCGTGGAGCTGTATGCCCACAAGGCCGCGCCCGCGCTGGCCGCGGGAAACGCGGTGATCGCCAAGCCGCCCAGCGCCTGCCCCCTCACCCTGCTGCGAATCGCGGCCATCCTGGAAGAGGCCGGGCTCCCCCGCGCTGCGCACCAGATGATCACCGGGCCGGGCGAGCTCGTAGGGGAGCGCCTCGCGCGAAGCCCGATCGTACGCATGGTGTCCATGACGGGAAGCACCGCGGTGGGTATCCGCCTGGCCCAGCTCGGCGCGGAGAGCCTGCAGAAGATCCATTTGGAGCTGGGAGGCAACGACGCGACCATCGTTTGCGCGGACGCGGACCTCGAGAAGGCCGCCGACGCAATCGTCCTGGGGCGCCTTGCCCGGGGCAATGGCCAGATCTGCTGCGCGGTAAAGCGGGTGTTCGTCGACCGGCGTGTGTATGGCGATTTCTGTTCCCGGCTTGCCGCGAAAGCGGCCACCCTCGTCGTGGGCGACCAGCTCGCTGAGGACACCGATGTCGGTCCGCTGATCAGCGAGCAGGCCGCGATGAAGGTCGAGGCGTTGATCGCCGAGGCAGTGAAATCCGGCGCCCGGCTCCTAGTCGGCGGAACACGCCGTGGCTCGTTCATCACCCCTGCGGTCCTGGCCGACGTGCCTCCCTCCATTGCACTGTTCAAGGAAGAAACCTTCGGCCCCGTTGCCCCGATCGTGGCCTTTTCCGACGACGACGAGGCGGTGACGATGGCGAACGACAGCGCTTTCGGGCTGCAGGCCGCGGTCTTCACGAACGACATCTCCCGGGCCATGAACATCGCACGGAGGCTGGAGGCGGGAGGAGTCATTGTGAACTGGTCGTCAGCCCTGCGTTCGGAAAACCTACCTTTCGGGGGGACTAAGCTGAGCGGGTACGGCCGGGAGGGTCTGCACGACACGCTGGAAGAGATGACGGAGCAGAAGGTCATCCTCTTTCACAACGCGTTCCCTCCCGCCGAGGAAGGGACTCCCGGCACATGAACGCGGTCGGCTTCCTGACGATGGAGAGCATCCACAAGAGGTTTGGGGGCACCCATGCGCTGAAGAACGTGACCATGTCAGCAGAGCGCGGCGAGGTGCACGCCCTGGTCGGAGAGAACGGGGCGGGCAAGTCCACCCTGATGAACATCCTCTCCGGGGCGCTTCGCCCCGATGAGGGCTCGATCTTCATCGATTCAAAGCCCGTGGAAATGTCTAGTCCGCACCATGCGACCCTCCTCGGCGTGCGCGCGGTGCACCAGGATTTCAGCCTGGTTCCCCACCTGACGATCGCTGAGAACATCCTTATGGGCAAGATGCCCACGCGTGGGCGGCGGCGACTCTGGGTCGACTGGGCAGAGACCAACCGCCGCGCCCATGCTCTGCTCTCCGAGCTGGGCTTCACCGGGCTTGATGTTCACGTGCGCATTTCGCGCCTGAGCGTGTCCCACCAGCAGGTCGTGGAGATTGCGAAGGCCCTTGCCGAGAAGCCCCGCATCCTCGTCCTCGACGAGCCGTCGGCGGTCCTCTCGAAGGAGGAGCTTGCAGTGCTTTTCGCACTGATCATTAGGCTCAAGCGGGAGGGGACCCTGGTGCTATACATCTCGCACCGACTCGATGAGGTCTTCGAGATCGCGGATCGCATCACGGTCCTACGAGACGGCGAGCTGGTCGGTACGGTGCGGAAGGACGAGGTCGACCAGAACGACCTGATCAGGATGATGGTAGGCCGGTCGGTGGAGGAGATCTACCCGTCGCGCTTGATGAACCGGGGGGCCGAGGTCCTAGCCGTCGAAGGCCTCAGCCGTAGCGGTGAGTTCCGCGATGTCTCGTTCTCCCTTCACCGGGGTGAAGTTGTGGGGATGTTCGGGCTGGTCGGAAGCGGTAGGACGGCAGTGGCCCGCTGCATCTTCGGCGCGGAGCCGATCACCTCGGGGAGGATCCTGGTCGAGGGCAAGAGGTTCCAGGCGCGCTCCCCCCAGGAAGCTGTGAGCGCCGGCATCGCTTTCGTCACGGAGGACCGAAAGCGCGACGGTATCGTGATGAGCTGCACGATCCGGGACAACGTAAGCCTGGCCACGCTTCGGCAGATGCGCCGCGGAGCATTTCTCGACCGTCGGCGCCAGGACATGCTGGTGCGGGACAAGGTGCAGGAGCTGGCGATACGCGCCTCACACATCGGGATGCTCGTGAAGACCCTGAGCGGGGGAAATCAGCAGAAGGTGGTCCTGGCCAAGTGGTTGCTCGCGCGTACCCGCATCCTCCTCCTGGACGAGCCGACGCGCGGGGTGGACATCAGCGCGAAGGTCGAGATATACCACATCATCACGCGACTCGTTGAAGCGGGGATCGCCGTGCTCCTGATCTCCTCAGAGATGCCCGAGGTGCTGGGCATGAGCGACAGAATCATCGTCATGCGCGAGGGGCGGAAGGTGGCAGAGCTTGCTCGGGCGGAGGCCACCGAGGAGAAGCTGCTCCAGCATGCAGCGGGCGTGAGGGATGCGGCGTCCGCGGAGAGCGGATGAAAGGAACGGCATGAAGAATAGGGCGTCCCTGCTCGAGAAGACCCTGGAGATGGCGCGTCTGCGCTGGTCGGATTTCGTCTTTGTGGGGATATTCGTCGTCCTCATTCTGATCAGCTCCCTCATCTCGGAGACGTTCTTCACGTCGCGGAACCTCATCAACATCTCCCGCCAGATCGTGACCAACGGTCTCATCAGCCTGGGCATGCTCGTCGTAATCCTCACCGGCGGCGTGGATCTCTCCGTCGGATCGATCGTCGCGCTCTGCGGGATCATGGCGACCGGGCTCCAGAAGCAGGTTCCCATGCCCCTCGCCATCCTCGTGGCGCTCGTCGTCGGAATCGCGGTGGGGTCGGCGAACGGGTTCTTCATTGCCCGGTTCAAGCTACAACCGTTTATCGTGACCCTTGCTTCCATGGGAGTGATCCGCGGCGCAACCTACGTGTTCTCGGAAACACCGCAGACACCTACCAACCCGGCATTCCGCGCTCTGCTCGGCGGAGGCTTCATCGGGCCCATACCCATAACCGCAATCATCATGCTCGCATTCTTCGTCCTGGTCTGGATCTTCCTCAACCGCACCATTGCCGGGCGGGCCATCGTGGCCATCGGCGGCAACGAGGAGGCCGTGCGGTTGGCGGGGATCAACGTGAGGGGGCATTTACTCCTTGCCTACATCCTCTCGGGACTGTTCGCTGGCATTGCGGGAGTGCTCCTCGCCTCCCGCCTCGGGATCGCCCAGCCCAGCTTCGGGTCCGGCTTCGACTGGCCCAGTGCCAGCGCGGCGCACGCGGCGG
>CAZXXV010000057.1:0-13055 GCA_964644725.1 uncultured bacterium | reverse complement strand
AGGCGATTCCCCTTGTTGACGACCGTCAGGAACACTCGGTCGAGGTGAGAATACCCGCCGCAGGGAGTTAACACAGTCTGTAGAGTGATCGCTCCAAAACGTCGCCAGGGCATCTGACGCTAGGCGGTGTCGTCAGCCAAGTGCTTCCAGGGCGACCACGTGGGGGATGGCCCCTTTCTCAGCTTTCAGCAGCGGGACTTTGCTGAGTCCGTGTGTTCTTGATCGATGGCCTGCGCAACGGCGTGAGCTCCAAGGGCGGTCCCACCGGGGTGAATGAGGTGAAGCTGCACAATGGGCGCATCGTGCGCGAAGGGCACGGGGCTCCTTCCAGCCGACCGTTTCCAGCAAAGCGTTCACGTCTGATTCCAACATCCCATGGCAGTACCGGAGCGCGCCGCACTGACCCGCTCCTCATGCTTGGTCCCCCGTTCACACAGGAGCTGGAGGAATTCGTCGGGTGCCACCCGCAGCTCCGGATCGCCGCGGAAAACAAGTGTAACCCCGATCCCGAGCTAGCGCGCTAACTGACCAATTTGGCGAGCGATGTGAGGACCCAGCGGCTTTCCCCCTGGACAACCTGCGGGTTCTTTGGTAACGTCCCGGACGCTGTTGCAGTGCAGCCACGGCCGTCCCATCCAGGACGGACCTCGCTTTCCTACCTCACAGGAGGCGCCATGGAAGAACGGTCGGCGTCCGAGTATTGCCCGAAGTGCCAGCTGGTGCAGCCGACCTTCGAGTTCACCGAGGATTCCCGGGCCGTCCGCCGCTGCCTGATGTGCGGCTTCCCGGTGGAGAGCGGCCTCGTCCTGGAGAGCGCCGAGGCGCTCGGACTCCCGAGTCCTCCGGAGGTGAAGATCCTCTGCGTGGACGACGACCCACTCATCCTCCAGCTCAACGGGGACATCCTGCGCTTCCACGGCTACACGGTCCTGACGGCCCTCGACGGGCCGACCGCGCTGGAGCTGGCCGCTCGCGAGCGGCCCGCCCTCATCCTGCTGGACATCATGATGCCCGGGATGGATGGCTTCGAGGTCTGCCGCCGCCTCAAGGGCGATCCGGCGCTGAAGGCCATCCCGGTCATCGTGCTCACGGCCATGACCGACCCCAAGCTGAACGTCCGGGCCTTCGACGCCGGGGCCGAGCTGGCCCTGCGCAAGCCGGCCGAGCCTGCCGTGGTCCTGCGCACCATCGAGGCGGCGCTGGCCCTGGCCGCCGCCAAAGTGGGGGAATCGCCGCCCGTGGTGGTCCCCGACCTGGTCGCGGCGCCCGCCGGGCCCGAGCCGGCCGAGCGCGAGCCGGAGGCCCAGGCGGATCTGGCCATTCCGGTGCGCCCCGTGCCGCTCACCGTGTGGACCATTGACGGGGCCAAGCTGGACGGACGGGTCTTCCTGCGCCTGCACGTCGAGACCCACGCCGGCCCCGAGACGGTGCAGGACCGGTTGAACGACCCCGACCTGTTTCTCACCGTATCGCTGCCCGGCGACACCCCCCTGGTCTTCCTCAACAAGATCCAGGTGATCCGGGTGGACGTCTCCGAGGAGGAGGAGCGGCTGCCCGACGTCCCGGAGAGCCTGGTGGGCGTCAGCATCGAGCCGATCCGGGTCCAGCTCATCAACGGGGAGCAGCTCAGCGGGACCGTGCGCATCGAGGGACCGGCCGGCAAGCGCCGCCTCTCCGACTTCCTGAACACCCAGCCGGCCTTCCTGCCCCTCAAGGGACCGGAGCGGCTGCACTTCCTGCACAAGCGGTTCATCGCGCGGTGCGCGCCGGGACAACATCATCACCGTCGAGGACCCGGTGGAGTTCGTCCACCCCATGAAGAAGGCGACCTTCAACCAGCGGGAGCTGGGGACGGATTTCGACTCCTTCGCCAGCGGCCTGCGCGCCGCGCTACGCCAGGCGCCCAAGGTGATCCTGGTGGGCGAGATGCGGGACCGGGAGACCCTGGAGATCGGGCTCTCCGCGGCCGAGACCGGCCACCTGGTCATGAGCACCCTCCACACCGTGGACGCCGGCCAGACGATCAACCGCATGCTGGGCATGTTCGACAAGGAAGAGGAGCGCCAGGCCCGCCAGCGCCTGGCGGACACCCTTCGCTGGGTGGTCTGCCAGCGGCTCCTGCCCAAGGTGGGCGGGGGACGAGTGGCCGCCCTGGAGATCATGGGGATGAGCCTCCGGATCGAAGAGGTCATCCTGAACGGCGAGTCGGAGGGCAAGACTTTCTACGAGATCATCCAGGACAGCGAGGCCCTGGGGATGCAGACCTTCGACACCCACATCATCCGGCTCTTCCGGGACGGCGTGATCACCGAGGAGACGGCCCTGTCCTACGCCTCCAAACGGTCGGTGGTGTCCCGGGGCCTGGATGTGATCAAGGCCACCAAGGGCGAGAAGACCAGCGACATCGAGGGCCTCGCCCTGGACAAGGAGTACAGCAAGCAGATCCCTCAGCCCGGCAAGTCGCAACGGATCGGCCCCCCGCCCAAGCGATGAGGCGCCTCCCATGACCATCACCTGCCCGACCTGCAAGGCCAGCCTGACGATCCCGGACGACCGGCTTCCCAAGGGCAAGGCCGTGAGCGCCGCCTGCCCCCAGTGCAAGGGGAAGATCGTCATTGACCTGACTGGGTCGGCCCCCGCGCCCGATGCAGCCGCCGGAGCCGCGCCGACAGCACCGCCACCGGCGCCCTCGGCGCCGCCGCCGCCGGAGGCCCCGACCTCGTACGGGGAACAAGGACATCCCCTGGCGCTGGTGTGCGTGGATGATCCGGCGGAGCGGGAGCAGGTCATGGCAGCCCTCAAGGCCCAGAACTATGCCCCACGCGCCCCGACGAGCGCGGCCGACGCCATCCAGCGGCTGCGGTTCATGTCCTATGCCCTGCTGGTCCTCCGCGACGGGTACGGGAGCGCCGGAGGGGACGGGAACCCCGTGCTGGACCACCTGGCCGAGATGGGCATGGCGACCCGCCGGCTCATGCACGTGGTCTTCGTGAGTCCCGGGGTCCGCTCGCACGATGTCGCCGCAGCCTTCGCCAAGAGCGTGAACCTGGTCCTTCACGTGAACGATCTCCCGCACCTGGGCGACGCCCTGAAGCGATCACGGGAGGAAACCGAACAGGCGCAGCGCGTGCTCTTGGAATCACTGCGGGCCCTGGGGAAGGCCTAGCCTCGCTTTGTCGGCAACGCGCCGGACCGCGCCGACGAGCGGACCGTGGAGAGAGGAGGTGGTAAGACCGGAAGTGAAGTGGGTCCGAGAAGAGGGCTCTATCGGGGAGAAGCCAACCGACCCACCCCCAACATCTGTGGGACGCGATCTCTGCGTGGACGGAAACGATTCCGAGTCGTTTCCCCCCCCTCAGAGACGTCCCGTGTATCGAGGAGGAGTGCGCCATGAGACGGATGTTATTCGTGATTGGCCTGAGCGTGGTCGCCCTGGTGCTCTCGTCCGGCTTGGCCCTGGCCGGCGAGAAGGTGGATGAGGTGAAGATCGGGTCGGTCCTCTCGCTGAGCGGCATGGCGGCGAACCAGGGGACCCAGACGAAGACGGGGGCCATCATCGCTGCCGACGAGATCAACGCCAAGGGAGGGATACCGGCCCTGGGCGGGGCCAAGATCAAGCTCTTCTTCGGGGACTCCCAGAGCAAGCCTGACGTCGGGGCCTCCGAGACCGAGCGCATCATCCAGCGGGAAAACGTGTCGGTGCTCTTCGGCGCCTACCAGAGCGCGGTGACCACCGTCACCACCGAGGTGGCCGAACGGTATAAGACCCCCTGGCTCGTCACCGGCTCCGTCGCAGACATCATCACGCAGCGCGGCTTCAAGTACACCTTCCGCCCCAACAACAAAGCCATCTATGATGCCCGTGAGCAGCTTGATGCCATCAAGGGCCTGACCCAGGAGACCGGCAAGGGCCCCAAGAGCATCGGCATCCTGGTGGAGGGGACCGACTGGGGTAAGTCCCACGCCACCAATCTGCGGAAGCTCGCCAAGGACATGGGCTACGAGATCGTCCTGGATGAGGCCTACTCCCCGGGGACCATGGACTTCTCCGCCCAGATCCTGAAGATCAAGTCCCGCAAGCCCGAGGCCTTGGTCATCGCCATGTACACGCCGGACCACATCGTCTTCACCAAGCAGACCTACGAGGGGAAGCTGGATATCCCCTTCGGGATCCACTCGGTGGGGGCCGGTTCCGAGGACCCGAACTTCTACAAGGCGGTGCCGGTCCAGGCGGTCGAGTACATGTTCGTGCAGGAGGACTTCCAGATCGACATCACGGAAGTGGCCGACTGGACCAAGCCCATCGACAAGAAGTTCAGGGAGATGCTGGGATACGAGCTCACCAGCTACGGGGCCCAGGGGTACTCGGCGATCTACACCATCTACGACGTCCTGCAGCGGGCCGGCTCGGTGGACAAGGAGAAAATCCGCGAGGCCTTCACGAAGACCAACATCGCCAGCGGGCCCGCCCTGATCATGGGGTGGCAGAAGATCGCCTTCGATCAGGACGGCCAGAACCTGGATGCCCACGGCGTCATCTCCCAGAACCTCAAGGGCAAGCGGACGTCGATCTGGCCCCTGGCGAACCGGCCCAAGGGCATCAAGCCCGTCTGGCCGATTCCTGCCTGGAAGGATCGCTAGGCCGGTCCAACTCGCGAGGGAGGGGAGCGTTCCCCTCCCTCGCACACCCGCGAAAGGCATGACATGGACCCGATCATTCTGGGCATCGCGGTGGTCAACGGCGTCATCGTGGGGGGGCTCTATGGGGCCATCGCCCTCGGGCTCAGTTTGATCTTCGGGGTGATGCGGGTGATCAACTTCGCCCACGGCTCCTTCCTGATGTTGGGGCTCTTCATCCCCTTCTGGCTGTGGAAGCTCTTCGGGGTCAACCCCTACCTGGCGGCGGTCGTCGCGGCCCCCGCCCTGTTCGGCATCGGCTACCTGATCCAGGCCACCATCATCGCCCCCCTGTTCAAGCGGGAGCGGGCCATGGTCCTGGAGCCCTTGAGCGTTCTCCTCCTCACCGCCGGGGTGGGCATCATGCTGGACAACCTGGCCCTCATGACCGTCGGCCCGGACTTCCGAGGCATCACCATGGAGTTCGCCGCCAAGGCGCTCTGGATCGGGACCGTATTGAACATCAACTACACGCGCCTGATCGCCTTCCTGGTGAGCCTCGCCATCACCGTAGCCATGAGCCTGTTCCTCGCCCGGACCGACCTGGGGCGGGCCATCCGCTCCACGGCCCAGAACCGCGATGCGGCCGCCCTCTGCGGGATCAACGTGCCCCGGGTCTACAACATCACCTTCGGGCTGGGCTGCGCTATCCTGGGGATTGTCGGGTGCGTCATGATCCCCTTCTACCTGGTGAGCCCGGCGGTGGGGCTGGCCTTCGGGATCCGGTCGTTCATCGTGGTTGTGCTCGGGGGCATCGGCAGCATCCCCGGCTCGATCCTGGGAGGGCTCATCCTGGGGGTGGTGGAGTCGGTGACCGCCCAGTTCGTGACCGCCACCTCGGCGTCGATCTTTTCCTTCGTCATCTTCATCCTGGTCCTGTTCTTCCGACCCACGGGCCTCATGGGCATGAAGGTGTGAGGCCGGGGAGCGACGCCATCCCATGACTACGCAAACCCGATCCCATCGTGCCCTGCGGTATGCGGTCCCTGCGGTTGTTCTCGTGCTCTTTTTGCTGGTGCCAACCCTCGTGAGGGGCGAGTACTACCTACACGTTCTGGTAGGCGTCATGTTTTTCGCCTACATGGCGTCGGCCTGGAACATCGTCTGCGGGTACACGGGACAGCTCTCGCTTGGCCACTCGGCGCTGTGCGGGATCGGCGGCTACCTCTCGACGCTCCTGTTCATCAACCTCGGTCTCACCCCCTGGGTCGGCATGTTCATCGGAGCGTTCTGCGCCATGGTAGTGGGAGTGTTCGTCGGCTATCCATGTTTTCGCCTGCGAGGACCCTATTTCGCCCTGACGACCATCGCGTTTGCGGAGATCCTCCGCATCTGGGTGGAGAACACGGAGGAGATCCTGGGGATCGAGCTGCGAGGTGCGCAAGGGCTCAGCGTCCCCCTGAAAGGGCACAGCCCGGGACTCTTCCAATTCGACGGCAAGGTCGCGTACTACTACATCATCATCGGCATGCTCCTCGCCGTGATGGCCGTCACCTTCTGGATGGAGCGGTCGCGGATAGGGTTCTACCTCAAAGCCATCCGGGGTGACCAGGACGCCGCCGAGGCGTTGGGGATCAACTCCACGCGCTACCTGCTGTCGGCGATGGCGCTGAGCTCGTTCCTCACGGCGCTTGGAGGGAGCTTCTACGCGCAGTACTTCCGCTACATCAACCCGGAGCGGAACATGGGCCTGGACCTTTCCATCGAGTTCGCCCTCATGGGCATCGTCGGGGGGCAAGGGACTGTCCTCGGCCCGGTGCTCGGCGCCTTCCTGCTTACGCCGGCGGGGGAGATCTCTCGCGCCACGCTGGGCGGGAAGTTCCCGGGACTGCACCTTGTAATCTACGGGCTGGTGCTCGTGCTGGCCGTGCTCTTCCTGCCCAAGGGGCTCATCCAGCCGATCCGACAATTCCTAGGACGGGGGGCAGCCGGGCGAGCGGGCGGGAAATCGGCCGCGGCGTGACGGTGCGCACAAGGAGCGCTCCATGGCACTCCTCGAGGTGAACGGCATCAGCAAGGCCTTCGGCGGCCTCCAGGCGGTGAAGGATTTGAGCTTCACGTTGGAGCCCGGCGAGATTCTCGGCATCATCGGGCCCAACGGCGCGGGAAAGACCACGGCCTTTAACATGATCGCCGGTTACTTCCCTCCCGATGCGGGCACGATCCACTTCAAGGGCGAGGACATCACCGGCCAGCGCCCGTGGGAGGTTTCCCACCGCAAGATCGCCCGGACCTTCCAGCTCTCCAAGCCCTTCGGGGATCTTACCGTCCTGGAGAACGCCATGGTCGGAGGGTTCCATCATCAGGGGAGCCGAGCGGCGGCGCGCAAGAAAGCGGAGGAGGTGCTAGCCTTCATCGGCATGTCCGATCAGGCCCACGTGGAGGCGCACAACCTGACGGCAACGGACCGGAAGCGCCTGGAGGTGGCCCGCTGTCTGGCGACGGACCCCGAACTCATGCTTCTCGACGAGGTGGTCGCCGGGGCCACCCCGACCGAGGCCACGGCGATGATGGAGTTGATCCACAAGATCCGTGACAGCGGCGTCACCATCATCATGGTCGAGCACGTCATGCGGGTCATCATGGGCCTGAGCCACCGCGTGCTGGTCCTCCACCACGGCGAGACTATCGCTATGGGGAAACCCGAGGTGGTGAGCAAGGATCCGGCCGTCCTCACGGCCTATCTCGGAGAGCGGCATGTCCAGCCTGCAAATCAGTGATGTCTGGGGCGGGTACGGCGACGTCACCGTCCTGAAGGGTGTGACCATGCAGGTCCAGCCCGGCCAGGTTGTGGCGCTCGTTGGGGCCAATGGCGTCGGGAAGTCCACGCTCCTCCGGACGATCTCGGGGCTCCTGCGCGCGACCGGGGGAGAGATCGTCTTCCTCGGGGAGCGGATAGACCACGCCCCGCCGCACCATGTGGTGGAGCTGGGCTTCGTGCATATTCCGGAAGGCAAGCAGCTCTTTCCCCAGATGACCGTGGAGGAGAACCTGATCGTCGGCTCCACCTGCCGGAGGGCCAGGGGAGAGCGCGCGCGGAGCCTCGAAGAGGTGTACGGTCTTTTCCCTGACCTCGCCGACAGGAGGAAGCAGGAGGCCGGTTCGCTCTCGGGTGGTGAGCAGCAGATGGTCGCCGTCGGCCGGGCGCTCATGTCGAAGCCCAAGCTCCTTGCCATGGACGAGCCATCGCTTGGCCTCGCGCCGTTCATCGTGGAGCGCCTGTTCGGTGTCTTGCAGGAGATCCGTAAGACCGGGCTCACCCTGCTCATCATCGAGCAGAACGTGCAGCGGGCCTTAGAGATGGCCGACCGAGGGTACGTGATGGAGAACGGCCAGATCGTCCTCGAGGGAACGGGAAGGGAGCTCCTTCAGAACGAGCACCTCAGGACACACTACCTCGGCGTGTGAGCAGCCCGAGTGAGGCCGGGTGTTTCGCGTCGCCTCCGGCTGGAACCGGTTCCGAGAAGACGGCATCACCGGGTGAAGACGTCCGGGGCATCTTCTGCTGGACGGGCGCCGTGTCCCGGTGTAAGATCTTGGCGGTTGTTGAGTCCTGGAGCTGTTGCGCCGTGCCCGTAGCTCAGCTTGGATAGAGCGTCGGCCTGCGGAGCCGAAGGTCACGCGTTCAAATCGCGTCGGGCACGCCATCTATTTGCTCCGAGGACGACTCCTCGCTCGGATCATCGCGCTCACCCTCTTGACACAACCCACCGACCTCAGCCATAAGATACGCGCGAGCGCGTCCGCGGGGTGGCTGCGCCGCCTGATCATACCTAAGGAGGAGGCATCATGGGGATGGTGGATGTCTGGGAGGTGGAATCCTGCACCGATTTCGAGGCGGCGCGAGGGCGCAGTCCCCGGGCACACATCACGGCCCGCCACCGCAACGTGTCCAATCCCGCGGGGATCCTGCCCTCGGAAGGCCTGCACCGGTTCTGTGACCTGGACCGGTTTCCCCGGTTCCTCTACAGTGGCGAGGAGCGGAAGCGATTCACGCTGTACCAAGTCCAGGGACCGGAGGGACTCGCGGATGGCTTTTATGGCGTGGGGGCGCCCGGCCCTGAAATCAAGGTGATCTACAGTCGGTGGTTCGGTGGTTTCTCGTGACAGGCGGGCGGCACGGCTCCCGTGGCCGGGCGGCCCTCGCCGGCGAGCAATCTCACTTGTCGCCGTCGGAGGGTGTCCGGGAGAGCCTGGCCGTTCGGAATGCACACCATGAAGAACGCCTTGTCCCAGGAGAATAAGGTCCCGTGTCCGGGTTGCGGGGGACGTGGATTCTTCGAGTGGCCCGCGAACCCGAAGGTACCAAAGCGGTGGGCGCCCACCGCCCCCTGCGGCATGTGTCAGGGGACCGGCAAGGTCCCATCATCCTGGCTGGGGAGCGGAAAGGTCGGTCGGTAGCTCTTCGGTGATCAGAACCCGAAGCGCCGCTCTCGCTGCTGGTAGCTCCGGATGGCGCGCAGGAGGTCAATGCGCCGGAAGGCGGGCCAGTAGGCGTCGCAGAAGTAGTACTCGCTGTAGGCGCTCTGCCACAGCAGGAAGCCGCTCAACCGGACCTCGCCGCTGGTCCGGATGATGAGGTCGGGATCCGGCAGGTCGTAGGTGTAGAGGTACTTGCCCAGGTTGTCTTGGGTGACCTCCTCGATGGCCCGGTCCAGCGACATCCCCTGCGCTGCCCGGTCCCGCAGCAGATTCTGCACCGCATCCGCGATCTCTTGCCGGCCCCCGTATCCGAGGGCCACGTTCAGGAAGAAGCCATCGTAGTTCTTGGTGGCTTCTTCCGCCTCGCGAATCGCCTCCCGCATCGAGGGCGGCAGGATCTCCAGCTTGCCGATCACCCGGATGCGCATCCGCTTCTTGTGGACCTTGGGGTCCCGCGCCGTATCGCGCAACTTGTTCTCGATCAGGCGAAGCAGCCCCGCGAGTTCCTCGGGCGGCCGCATCAGGTTCTCCGTGGACAGGATCCAGATGGTCACCATGTGGATGTCCAACTCCTCGCACCAGGTGAGCACCTCCTCCAGCTTGTTGGCCCCCAGGCGATGCCCCTCAAGGATGTCCGGGAGGCCGACGGCCCGCGCGTACCGCCGATTGCCATCCAGGATCAGGCCGACGTGCTGGGGCAGCTTGCCCCGCCGGATCTCCGCCAGGAGATTCCGCTGGTAGATCTGGTACACCATCTTCCAAAGTCTCACGTCAGCGACCCCTCAGCGAACCAGCGAGTCCTCGGTGACCGCGGCAATACGCGGTGTTCCTTGCGCATCCGGCAGCGCCCCCAGCCAGGCGCGATGAAGGCTGAAGCCTGATGAGACGCGGCAGGCCTCGATCTCCTCGGCCAGTTTGGGCAACGGCCCGTGGGCCGAGGCAAGTTGATCCAGGACCTCAAGCCGTCGGCACACCAGGAGTTCGTAGAGCCTGTTCGGGTGGCCCGGGTCTTCCCACACGGTGTAGGTCTGCCCCTCGATCCCACGCAGGATCTCTTGCGCCTCTTGCGCCAATGCCAGGAAGCGGCGGCGGCGCGAGGGCGTCACCTCGTATCCCATCTGGAGCAGGACCGTGTACCCCGACCCCAGCGCCTTCCGGATCTCCTCCAGGGTCATGGACCGCCCCTCGCTCGGCGTCTCGGATGGGACGGGCACCGGGGCCGAGGATTCCTTCTCCCGGTCGCTCCGGACAAGGGAGCCCGTCACCCTGACCGCGCGGCGTTCCCGGACCAGGTACCCCAGGGCAAAGGCGATGAGCAGGCCCCCCAGGAGGCGCAGCAGCAGGCCCGAGTTGTCCAGGAGCACCCCGGCCAGATCGCTCCTCGGGGGCGGGCCCGGAGCGGGCGCCGGGAGCGCCCGGGTCTTCGCGGGGGCGTGCGGCTCGGCCATGCGTTGCCGGATCAAGAGGCCGACCTGGCCCACGCGGGTCAGG
The DNA here is from genome assembly GCA_964644725.1 of uncultured bacterium. Taxonomy (GTDB): domain Bacteria; phylum Methylomirabilota; class Methylomirabilia; order Methylomirabilales; family 2-02-FULL-66-22; genus 2-02-FULL-66-22. The sequence goes on along the minus strand of CAZXXV010000057.1, from coordinate 2,465 downwards.
ATCTGTTCGCTCAGGGCGCGTCGCTCTGCGGGCGAGACATCCACGGCCAGTTCCAGGCCGAAGTGGAGATCGCCCAGTCGCTGCACGTGGGCCCGCAACGCCTCGGTCGGCTGCCTCTCCAATGACTCGAGAGGCATGGACAGCTCCTTCTGAAGCGTCGCCCGATCGAACTCCCCGAGTGGAAGACCGGAGGCCCCCGCGCCGGAAGACGCCTCCGTTGCAGCGGCCGCAGGCGCGAGACCCGAGAGGACGCACCATCCCACCCAGCCGATCAGCGCCGCGATCACAAAGCTCTCTGCGTGTCGTCGCATCGCAACATTCACGGGTGGGACACAGGGATGCAGAGCTCGATCAGAGGTGAAGTTGACCAGACGATACTTGACCTCGCGCCGCGTTGCAACAGAATTCCACCGGGACGACGGCGCAGAAAGCCTTTGACCGCCGCTCCCATCCGTGGTTCAATGCGGGGTCATGGAACATCCTGGGACCGTCCGCGAGCCATCCCACCTGGCCGGCGAGCTAGCCGCCGACTGGCTGAGTACCCTCCGGGCATACATCAACGAGGACTGGCTCGCCACGGGCATCGCGGAATACCTCCAGGCGCAGGCGGAACACGCCCGCGCAGCCCGACCCTTGCCCTGCCTGGGATGCGGACGCCGCTTCCCCAGGGGCGACCTCTGGATCCACGCCCGGTTCGACGACATCGCCTATTGCGACGCCTGCTATTACCGCCGCTTCGGCCGCCAGTCTGTCTGACACCTACCCAAAAAGCGTTCGGCGGTTCGGCAGTTCGGTCGTCCGACCGTTCCGGGGATCCCCGAACAGCCGAATCCGCCAGAGGCGGAAACAGTCGAACGCTTTTAAGTCATCCGACAATCCACCGGAGAATCCAGTAGCTCCCTTTCCCGGTCAGGATCGTCGGAAACACCAGGACGGACATCATCGTGGTGGCGGCAAGGTTCAATCCCGTCTGCCTGGCCAGTTCGCCATACACCAGGCCGAACGCCACCACCCCTGGGACGAGCGGCACGACGCCCACGAGACCATCCCAGAAGCGCGGTGCTGACGGGGGAGAATTCGAGGGGGAGGCCGGGCTCATCGTTTCCCGGGCCAGGGACAGAGGGAGCGGGTGGGGCACTGGGGACAGCGGGGTTGCTTGGCCTGGCAGGTGCGGCGACCGTGGAAGATGAAGAGGTGGGTGGCTTGCCCCCATGCCTCCCGAGGTAGGAGTCGGCACATCTCTTCCTCGATCCGGTCCGGGTCCTCCGTGTCCACCAGCCCCAGGCGGTTCGTGACCCGGGCCACATGGGTGTCCACAGCGAATCCCGGGATCCCGTAGGCGTTGTACAGGATGATGTTGGCGGTTTTCCGGCCCACGCCCGGCAGGGTGGTCAGCTCCTCCATACTCCGGGGGACTTTCCCGCCGAAGTCCCGCACGAGCTGCTGGCAACAGGCAATGATGTTCTTGGCCTTGCTCCGGAAGAAGCCCGTCGAGCGGATCTCTTCCTCGAAGACCGCCGGGTCCGCCTCGGCATGCGCCCTGGCGGACCGGTACTTCGCGAAGAGGTGCGGGGTGACCAGGTTGACCCGGGCGTCGGTGCACTGCGCCGAGAGAATCGTGGCCACGAGCAGCTCCAGCGGCGAGGTGAAGTCCAGCTCGATCCGGGCGTCCGGGTAGCTCTTCGCCAGGATGTCCAGGATCTTCCTGACCTTCGCCTTCGTCGGAGGAGCGGCGACCTCACCCCGCCCGCTCGCTTTTCCCCCCGGTCGCATCGCCCGTCCCATCAGTCCAAATCCCTCGTCCTCGCGGTTGCAGGATCCCATGGATCGCTCGGCTAGAAAGCTTGAAAGCTGGGACGCTGAGAAACTCAGGCGCCTTCAAGCCCCTAGCATCCAAGCCTTCTAGCCATCGCTGCGGTTCAGCCGCACCGACGCGATCAGTCGCGCTGGAGGATCTCGATGGAGATCCCGTCAGGCCCCTCGATGAAGGCGTACTTCGTCTTGGGGTTGGCCTGGCCCACTTCCTGGGTGAACTTCACGCCGCGGGCTTTCATCTTGGCCGCCTCGGCCTGGAGGTCCCGCGTCTTGAGGGCGATGTGGTAGACGCCGTATCGCGCCGGCTCCGTCTTGGGATCGACGCTCTCACCCGGCTTCTTGGGCGAGAAATTGTACCAGAGGCCGCCGATGTCCAGCGTCACGATGGACATCCCGCTCGCCTCGACCCGGTTGACCTCCTTGGCCCCGAAGTTGTCCTTGAAGAATGCGACCGTCTTCTCCGGGTCACTGCACTTGAAGTGGATGTGATCGTACTGCCAGCTCATTTTCTGGTCCCTCCGTGGGTTGCGAAGGTTTCGCAGTCTCGCCAGTAGGACGCGTCGTGGCGTCCCTGGTGGTTCACATTCGCGTTCCAGGACGATCAGATCAACCGATACCCCCCCATCGACTTCCGGGTCCGCCGCGCGGCG
>CAZXXV010000056.1:0-13098 GCA_964644725.1 uncultured bacterium | reverse complement strand
CCAACGATGCGGTTGTTGAACCTGAGGGGGGCCGACCCAACGATCGCCGAGGAACCCCGCAGACCCTCGGCTTTCACGATCCCGACCTCGTATGCAGCGATCGACTGCCCGGCTTCGTCCAGGACACGAACGCCCATCACGTCCTTCCGGGGGAGAAAACGATTGAGAGCCTGGACGTACTTCTGGGCCTGGTATTTCCAGAGGGCCCCGCTCTCCAGAATGAGGCTTTGGAGCTGTTGAGAGAACTCATCGGCATGGGCGGTGGCGATATGCCTCAGCGCGGCGGACTCGAGCAGGTAGTAAGCCGTCGGGAACCCGACGCTGATGAGGATCCCGATCACCAGCGTCACCGGGCGCAGCCGCTTGGCCAGATGCCGTCGGATTCCGATTCTCTCTTGGAGCATTTGCATGGGCTAACGACCCACCAGGTATCCGTTCGCCTTCACGATCTTTTCCCCGTCGCTCGATCGCACGAAGTCCATAAAGCCCCTGGCCGCCGCAGGCAGCCTATCGTTCCGGAAGACGAAGGCCAGGGTCTTCACCAGGGGATATCGGCCGCTGAGGACGGTCTCGGGCGTCGGGGGGACGCCGTTGACCTTCAAGGCCTTGATGGGCAGTCGCTCGGCAGTGATCGCACCCAGATCGGCGAACCCGATGGCGTCCCGCGTCTTCACGAGCGCCGCGAGCATCTCCTGGTAAGTGAACAGAGTGAGCCAGCGCTTGGCCCGCTGGCTTTCGTCATATACCTCCTTGAATCCCGGGATCTCCCGCCCCAGGACCTCAATAAAGCTATCCCCCGATTCCCGGGCCAGGACGACGATCTCGGGGCCATCCTTCCAGCGGGTTTTCGTTCCCTTGTAGATCTGGACGAGGTCGTCAAACGTGATCCCGTCGTCAGGCACGCTTTGGTGCGCACCGATGACGACGGCCGTCCGGGCGTAGGGCAGCACCGTGAGCCCCAACCCTTTCTCCTCCGCCTTCAGGGGCCTGGAGATCAAGCCGATGGCAATGGCCCCATCTGCGGCTGCCCGGATGCCGCCAAGTGATCCGATGCTCGCGGGAACTTCGATCTTGATCCCAGGACGGACCCGGCTAAAGGCTTCGACAAGCAGCCGGGTGATGGGGAGGTTTGTCCCCGACCCCGCAAAAACTAGCGGGGGAGAAGGCACGTCGGCGGCGGTCGCCTAGCTGGAGGGAAACAACACGGCAAGCGCCACCACGAGCAGCGTTCCGGCGCCCGGGACTAGGGACTTTCTCGTGATCGTCCTCCACGATCGTGTCATGGGCTCGTGTTACCTTCGATGAATGCGGTTGGGGAACGTCGCTTTTCGGAATGGCCTGGGCCTCTTCTTTTTTGGTGAGTCTCGACATGGCGGCATCTGCTCGGCCACCAACCCACCAAGCGGAAGGACACCGGCACGCTCTCCCCAGTACGTGGTTCCGAAAAATGGTCAACAAGCATATTTGTGCACTCGCCGTGCCAGTAGCGAAACCCCGCAATTTTGGTTGCTACGGCGCTCCCCCCTTGACGATAACGACGCCATCTGCCCAGGTATCAGACGGATGGAGGATGGATTGAGTCGTAATACGGGTGGTGGCTCGGGAGCGGAAGTGAATGACCAGTCACCCCATCATTCCCGTAGGGATGATCCGGCGACGGTCCAATCACCTACCTTCTATCCATACCCGGCAAGGGAGGGGAAGCAGCAGTCCGGCGTGCTATGCCGAAGGGTCGTGATCGCTTGGGAAGCTGCGGAGAGGCACGAGGCGGAGCAGAACGACCTGGCTATGGCGGGCAAGTCAGTTCTGCAAGTTCCACTACACCCCTCGCAGGCGGACTTGCTCCATCCACTGGCGGTAATCGCCCGGATACCCAACGCGCGCCTGGAGCGCCCTCGCCTTGGCCAGGAGGTCCGCCACGCGCTCTCCCGGGAGCGGCGCCTGTCCGGTCAACCGATCGGCCACGGCGCGCACTTTCTCCTGCGCTTCCGTCGCCGCACCCGCCAGGACCTCCTCATAGCCGCTGGCCGTCCCGAGCAGATAGTGTTCCAGCATGTGCTGCGAGACCACGCGACCGTGCTTAAGCGACGCCAGGATATTGCCCTTCCCGGTCACGGCATTCCCCACAGCGAAGACGCTGTTCAGGCCCTCAACCTCTCCGGTCCGCTGGTCCCTAATCCGGTACATCTCCCCGCGCATGTGGACGCCGTGGATCGGCTCCGGGATGCTGCCGATGGAGCTCACCACCAGCCGTGTCGAGACCTCGTGCGCCGTCCCCTCCAGGGTCACCGCCCGGCCATCCTTCACCTCGGTGGCGGCCACGGTGAGGCCTGTCAAGCGATCGCCGTCGGCCAGGAACCCGACGGGCACGCGCTGGTCCTGGAAGGCGAACACGTACTTCTCGGCAAAGTTCTGGAGGAGTCGACGCCGCGTCGCTTGGGCCTTCTCGACTTGTACCGGCGTGGCGTCCTCGGGGATCTCCGCCAGCGGCATGTCCTCGACGCGGCGGCGGTAGATGAGGGTGCAACCCTTGAGCCCGAGGTCGGACAGGGTCTGGCCCAGTTCACCAAGGACCTTCTGGGTCCCCCGGCGCTCCAGCTCGTAGAGGGAGATGGTGTCCCCTCGCGCCGCCAGCGCTCGCGTGGCCGTCTCCAGCATCAGGATCTTGGCCACGTCCAGCGAGGCGAGACCGCCCCCCACCACGATCGCCCCATCCGCCAGTTCCACTTCCGGGCCGCGATAGCCTTCTTCCGGGTGGTGGTTGAACCAGTAGACGAGCGGGTTCTGATAGTAAAAGCCGTGCCCAACGAACCGCTCGATGCCCGGTAGCGGCAGAGGACGATCGCCCCACGCCCCGTTGGCCAGAATCACGGCGCTCAGCCCCCACCCCAGGAGATCCTCCAGAAGGATATCCCGGCCCAGCTTCGTCCGGGGAACGAAGTGAACCCCCGGGCGGGCCAGCTTGTCGTCGATCTTCTTCTCTTCCTGGGCACGGAGGTTCACGTGCCAGCGGGGCAGGCCGTCCTCGATCTTCCCGTATGGGCGATCGTTTTGCTCCAGCACGATGCAGAGGATGCCCCGCTCGGCGAAGCGAAAGGCGGCCTCGGAGCCGGCCACGGCTCCCCCGACGATCAGGACGACGTGCTGCGGACTTGGATAGGACATGGCACCCCTTTAACGACCATTTGTGATTGATGATTGAGGATTGCAGATTGAAATTCAATCAAAAATCCGCAATCACAAATCTCAAGTCCCGGGCGCCTCGCGCCCCCAGCGGAAGGCGGGGGAGACCAGGCTTAGGACGAGGGCTCCGACGACCCCGGCCGCGGCCGCCAGGTAGCACGCACCGGCAAACGACCCCGACACGTCCTTGATCCAGCCCGAGGCAATCGGAGCAACCAGCGAGCCGACGAAGTTGATCGTATTGTTCAAGCCGAACGACGTCCCCCGGATCCGAGCCGGCGTGAGGTCGGCCAGAAGCGCGAAGATCGGCGCCCACACCCCCCAGATGCAGAACCCTGCGGCAAAGACTAAGAGGGCCAGAACGATGGGATGGGCCCTGGCCGCGACAGCTACGCCCATCAGGAACATCGCGACCGCCATGCCCAGCAGGATGAGCGCGGCGAGACCCTTGCGCCCTTTCCCCCGGCTGGCCAGGCGATCACTGATGCTCCCCGTGAACAGGAGGCCCGGGATGGCCGAGACCCCGAGGAGGCTGGACAGCAGGGATGACCGCCCGAGTTCCCTCACCCCGATCTCGATGAACATGGCCGGGGCCCAGATTCCCACCACCCACAGGCAGTAGATCGGCGCCGTCCCGGCGAGGTAGGTGAACCACAGGTCCCCCCTTCGGAGGGCAGGCTGCTGGCGCACCAGGCAGAGGAGGAAGGCCACGGGAAACAGCAGGGACAGCCACCGCAGGAGGGGCCAATCGCCCGCGAGACCTCCCAGCAGCAGCGGCGCAAAGGGAAGCAGCAAGAGCCACATCCACACCGGGAGCTTGACCCCGCCCTGGCGGGGTGGCTCCTGGATGGTCGGCCACACGATCACGCCCGCCAGGAGCGACGGGATCGCGAAGAGCAGGAAGACCATCCGCCAGCCCCACTGGTCGGCAATCAGGCCGGCGAGGGAAATGCCGATCGCCATCCCCGCTCCGAGGCCCGTGAACGAGACCCCCTGGCCGAAGCCCATCTTCTCCGGCGGTGTGTAGGCGGCGATTACCGGCCGGTCGTTGCCGAAGTAGGTCCCCTGGCCCACGCCGGTCAGGAAGCGGGCCAGGAACAGGAAACCGAAGGTGGGGGCCAACCCAGTGCCAAGGGACATCGCTCCCCACCAAAGCGGCGCGAGGACGAGGATCTTCTTCTTGCCGATCCAGTCGCCCAGGACGCCGGCCGGCAACTGCATGAAGGTGTATGCGTAAAAGAAAGCCGTCGCCAGGAGGCCGGCCTGGGTAAAGGTGAGGTGGAACTCGCGCATGATGGGGATGAGGACCGGCGACAACCCCATCCGCACGAGGTAATTCGTGATCCAGGCAAAGATCAGCACCGCCCAGACGGTATGGTAATATTCCCAGCCTTTCAGCTTTCCCACGTCGTTCGACACGCACGTACCTTGTTTGGCCAAGGCTGACCGTCAGCCAATCGGCTTTAAGCTCATGGCTCATGGTTCTTGGCCATCAGCCATGAGCTATCAGCCATTTCGGAGGCGGCGCATTCTACCCGCGATGCCCCGGGCCGTCACGCGGAATCGACTGAACCGCCAATCCACCTTCGGCGGACAAGATCGCCATGGGCAGGCAATCAGGCGACTCGGCAGTTTGACGATCAGGGATTCCAAGTTGCCGGGTACCCTCTGGGTGCGCCCGATCGCCCGATCGCCTGATTGCCTGTCGATAGCGACCCTGGCGCACCAATCCGCCTGAAGCGGATGCCGTTGGTACCGGCGGTTGATTGTCCGGGCAAAAAAATGCCCCCGGTCCGATCGCTCGGGCCGGGGGCCTGGTCGCGGGACCGGGGAGGGGGGGAGTCGGTCCCGCGACTACAGCTTATGAACTCCGGGGCTCGGCCATGAGCAAGCTGCCGAGTTGCCCGGTATGATGCACGATTTGCTCTATACAATAAATGGCAAGCCCCGTGCCACACGGCCGTCTCCGCACTGAATCCTGCGTGTCCATCCGAGGCGATCTTAAGTCACCAATTCTCCGGGTCGTTCCGGGTTTCCGAAGATCTTCTGGATGATTCCGACCGTGAATGTGCCGGATGTCAGATTGAGCCACTTTGTCTCTCGAACGCGATTGGCAATGAGGCAATCCGGACCACCCTTCGCAGAACACGAATTGCCCTCTGACCCCAGATGCCCGAGCCGCCTCGCGATTCTACGAATCCCCTCTGCCCCTCCCGTCTCGCAGGACCCGCTTCAGGAACTGACCGGTGTAGGACGCCTTGATCCGGGCAATCTCTTCCGGCGTCCCCGTGGCCACGACCTTCCCACCCTCGTCGCCTCCCTCGGGGCCGAGGTCAATGATATGATCCGCCGTCTTGATGACATCCATGTTGTGCTCGATGACAAGCACGGTGTTGCCGGCATCCCGCAGTCGGTGCAGCACGTCCAGCAGTTGTTGGATGTCCGCGAAGTGCAGGCCGGTCGTGGGCTCGTCCAGGATGTACAGCGTGCGCCCGGTGCTCCGCCGGGAAAGCTCCCGGCTGAGCTTGACCCGCTGTGCCTCGCCGCCGGAGAGCGTCGTGGCCGACTGCCCCAGCTTGATGTAGCCCAGGCCGACGTCGTACAGCGTCTGGAGCTTTTCCTTGATCCGCGGCACGTTCTCGAAGAAGCGCAGGGCCTCCTCCACCGTCATGTTCAGCACGTCGGCGATGCTGGCCCCTTTGTACTTGATCTCCAGCGTCTCCCGGTTATACCGCTTGCCCTTGCACACGTCGCAGGTGACGTACACGTCAGGCAAGAAGTGCATCTCGATCTGGATCAGGCCGTCCCCCTGGCACGCCTCGCAGCGCCCCCCCTTGACGTTGAAGCTGAACCGACCCGGCTGGTAGCCCCGCATCCGCGCCTCGGGGGTGAGGGCGTACAACTCCCGGATGAAAGTAAAGACGCTGGTGTAGGTGGCCGGGTTGCTCCGCGGCGTCCGCCCGATGGGCGCCTGGTCGATGTCGATGACCTTGTCAATGTGCTCCACCCCCAGGAGCTTGTCGTGGTCTCCCGGACGCTCCCGGCCGCCGTACAGCCGGGCGTCCAGCGCCTTGCGCAGGATGTCCGCCACCAGCGTGCTCTTGCCCGAGCCCGACACGCCCGTGACGCAGGTGAACAGCCCCAGGGGGATCTCTACGTCGATGTTCTTCAGGTTGTGTTGCCTGGCCCCCACGATGGTGAGGTACTGTCCGGTCTGCGGCCGCCGCACGCGAGGCACCGCGATGGAGAGTTCCCCGGCCAGGTACCGCCCCGTCAGCGACTGCCGGCTGGCCATGATGTCTTGCGGCGTCCCGGCCGCCACGACGCGACCGCCGGAGATCCCCGCCCCCGGTCCGAGGTCGATGACGTAGTCCGCCGACCGGATGGTCTCTTCGTCGTGCTCAACCACTAGGACCGTGTTGCCCAGGTCACGCAGGCGCTTCAGGGTGTTCAGGAGCCGGACGTTGTCCCGCTGGTGGAGGCCGATGCTCGGCTCGTCCAAGATGTACAGCACCCCCACCAGCGAGCTGCCGATCTGGGTCGCCAGCCGGATCCGCTGTCCCTCGCCACCCGCCAGCGTCGCGGCCGTCCGGTCCAGGGTCAGGTAATCCAGGCCCACGTTAATCAGGAAGCCCAGTCGCTCCCGGATCTCTTTCAGGATCCGGCGGGCGATCTCCCGCTCTTTCTCGGTCAAGGAAAGATCCCCGTTCCCGGAGGAGGCCCCACCCAGAGCGGCGAAGAATGCCGAGGCATCCTTGACCGACTTCCGGGTCAGCTCCGCGATGTTGAGGCCCCCCACGCGGATCGCCAGCGATTCCTTGCGCAGTCGCGCCCCCTGGCACTCGGGGCAAGGCCGGACGCTGGCCAGCCGCTCCACGTACGTCTCGATCTCCTCCCGAACCCGCGAGGACTGGGTGTCCTTGTAGCGCCGGTCCAGGCTGCCGAGGCTGGCCCCGAAGAACTCCTCGCTGAGGAGCCGCAGGGTGCTGTCGATTCCCGCCGACGAGCCCTCCAGCTTGGTCCCGAGGCCGTCACATGCCGGGCATGCCCCGTGGGGATTGTTGAAGGAGAATATCCTGGGGCTGATCTCCGGGTAGCTCACCCCACACTCGATGCAGGCCATTCGTTCGGAGAAGGTGAGGTCCTTCCCCGTGTCCGGCAGGTTGATGGTCACGATCCCGTCCGCCAGCTTGAGCGCCGTCTCAAGAGAGTCGGCCAGACGCCGCGGGATGTCCAGCGTGACCACCAAGCGGTCCACCACCACCTCGATGGTGTGCTTCTTGTTCTTGTCCAGCTCGATGGGCTCGTCCAGGTCGTGGAGCTTCCCGTTCACCCGCACCCGGACGAAGCCCTCTTTCCGCATCTGGGTGAAGATCTGGCGGTACTCGCCCTTCCGGCCGCGCACGACGGGCCCCAGGACCTGGATCTTGGTGCCCGAGGGAAGCGCCAGGACCTGATCCACGATCTGGGTGACCGTCTGGGAGGTGATAGGCTTGCTGCAGTTGTAGCAGTGGGGCCGGCCGATGCGGGCGTACAGCAGCCGGAGGTAATCGTAGATCTCGGTGACGGTGGCCACCGTGGAGCGGGGGTTCTTGCTGGTGGTCTTCTGCTCGATGGAGATGGCCGGGGACAGCCCCTCGATGAGGTCCACGTCGGGCTTGTCCATCTGCTCCAGGAACTGCCGGGCGTACGCCGAGAGGGACTCGACGTACCGGCGCTGCCCCTCGGCGTAGATGGTGTCGAATGCCAGCGAGGACTTGCCCGAGCCGGAGACCCCAGTGATGACGACCAGCTTCCCCCGGGGGATCTCCAGGTCGATGGACTTCAGGTTGTGCTCTCGCGCGCCGCGGATGCGGATTGTTTCGATGGACACGCTTTGGAACTCCTCTTGCCGGGTATCTGGAGATCGAATCACGATCTACTATTATATCCCGTCACGCCCACCCCGCAAGGGGGGTGAATCGAGCCGGGACGATCCCGGGCGGAACGCCCCAGCGGGGTGTCGCTTGCCCTCCCCCAAAAAACACATGGGCAGGCCCAAAGGCCTGCCCATGTGTTTCCCTGTGCGCTGGTTCGACCCAGCGCTGGCACTCAACGCACTGCCTTACTGCTCCGGCTCCCCCGCCAGTGCCCGATCCAGCAGGATGTCGACGACATACCGCTCGATGTTCCCCTGCTCCTCCGCGGACAGGTCCAGGAATTGAATCCCTATGCCCGCGGGGTAGCCCTCCGCTGTGTCGGTGGGGCTGCTCCAGACCACCCGCCCGACCACCTTGAATGGATGGGCCACCCCGGGCAGCGCGAACCGCACCAGGATGTCGTGCCCCACAGGGAGGACCTGGGTGGTTCGTACGAAGACTCCCCGAGGCGAGACGTCGAAGCTGTTCCCGGTCGTGAACGCCTCCAAGGCCTGGAAGTCCACCGGGACCTGGATCCCCAGGCGAGGGAAGCCGCGCTTGGCCGTCTGCCCGTGCTCCAGCATTCCCAGCTTCAGGAAGCGCACCAGCAGCCTGAGCGTCTCCCATTCGTCCAGGCTGCTCGCCTCGACCAGTTGCGGCAGCATCCGGGTGCCGTCACATAAATCCACGAGCTGGTGAAATTCGCGAGGCAGGGCTCGGTGGAGCAGCCCCCGCCGGAACCCGGGGAACATCCGGATGGCCCCCTCCAGCGGGGCGAGGGCCTGCCGGAGGGCCGCAACCTCATCCAGCCGGCGCACCCCTTCGAGGAGCAGGGACTGGTTCGGTCTTGTCACGAGCGCCTCGAGGGGGGCAGTGCCCGAGGCTGGCTCTAGGGCGAACTCACCCTCCTCCCAGGTCAGCATGCGGTACACGGCCGCCTCCCCCTGCCGCGGTCCTTCCATGGCAGAGGCGATCCGCCCCTCGACGAGCAGGATCTCGCCGCGGCGCCCCCCGGACCTCACGCGGAGCGCACCGGTCCGCCGCTCCGCCTCCAGCGCCTGGATGATGTTGGGCAGGCTGATCATCTCCAGCCGCCCGCGCATGAGGGACGTCTCCGCTGGCGCGGGCCGTCGCGCCTCGGCCCGCCGCAGGACGTTCTTGACCCGGGCCAGCAACTCCTCCCGCTTGATCGGTTTGATCAGATAGTCATCCGCCCCCAGTTCCAGCCCGCGCACCTTGTCCTCGTCGCGCGAGCGGGCCGTCATGAAGATGATGGGAATGTCCTGGGTGGCGGGGTCCGCCTTCAGGGCCTGCGCCACCTCGAAGCCGTCCAGTCCCGGCATCATGGCATCCAGCAGGATGAGGTCCGGCTGGATCGCCTGGGCCTGCCGCAGCGCCTCCGGGCCGTCCCTGGCCACGGACACCTCGAGCGGAAGCTCGGCAAGCATGTCCACGGTCATCTGGGCTATGAGCGCCTCATCCTCTGCCAGCAACACGTGCCATCGATCCATGATCCGCCCCTGTCCGCCGTCCGCGCCGCGTCCGCCGGCCCTCCACGAAGGCCTTGGCGGGTTACTGGCGTTCCTCCGCGCTGCTGACCTGCACCGCGATGGCCTGCGCCAGGTGCCGCTCGATGGTCTCGCGTTCGCCCGCCCCCACCTCCACGAACCGGACGCCCATGCCCATCCCGCCCGTCTTGCTGGGGTCCGCATTCCGCCACACCACCTGCCCGATCACATTGACCGCGGCCTCCTGCCCGGGCAGTTGAAACCGGAGGATCACCTGCTCGCCCATGTCGAACGGGACCGCGGTGCGAATGAACACCCCATGCGCCGACAGGTTGAATGCCGTACTCTTCTGGAACGATCGCAGGCTCTGGTACTCGATGGGCGTCTCGAGGGAGAGGCGCGGGCCGCCGCGCCGCTCGGCACTCAGATCTGCGGGTCCGAGCGCCCGAACTCGCCGCAATGAATCGAGGATCTTCAGGGTCGCCCAGTCATCCAGAGGACTCTGGGCGAGGACCTGGTCCAGGTCGCGCGTGCCATCCAGCAGGGCGACCACGGCCGCCGCCTCGGGCCGCGCCTGCACCTGGATGGCGGCGCGCAAGGCCGCCAGCACGTCCAAGCGAACCGATGCGTCGGAAATGCCCGCCCGCAACCTTGGGATCTCGTCCAGGCGCTGCATCCCCTCCATGAGGAGGGCCTGGGTCGGCGCGTCCACAGTCCCGCCGACCTCGCTCGAGGCCTCGGGCGGCGCCATATGGAAGGTCCCTTCCCGCCAGGTGAGGAGCTGATACAGGGCCGCCTTTCCCTTCCGGGGTCCCTGCGCCGCCCGGGTGCTCTTCCCGTCCTCGAAGACGATCTCGCCCTGCGCGTCCCCGCGCGTCAAGAGCAGCCGGGCGGTGCGCCGCTCCCCCTCGAACATCTGAATGAGGGACAGCAGGTTCATGGCCTCCAGTTGGCCGCTGGCCATCGGGACGCCCCGTTTGGAAGGCTGGATACGCCGGAGCACCATCTGGACCCGGGCCCTCAGCTCCTCGGGGTGGAAGGGCTTGGCCAGGTAATCCTCGGCCCCCAGATTCAGCCCGCGGACCTTGTCCTTGGGGGCCCCCAGGGCGCTGATGAATATCACCGGGATCTCGGCCGTCGCGGGCTCCTGCTTCAAGAGCGCGGCCACCTGGAAGCCGTCCAGCCGCGGCATCATCACGTCCAGGAGGATCAGGTCCGGACCCTCCTCCTTGGCCAGGCGCAGGACCTCCTCACCATCCCGGGCTTCCAAGATGGTGATGGGCAGCTTCGCCAGGCCATCCCGGATCAATTGGAGTGCCAGGGGATCGTCGTCGGCGACCAGAACGCGCCACGAAGTCATGGCCAGGTCCCCACGAGAGACGGACCGCCGGATGCCGCACGGTGATCCGCGGTCCTGAGATTAGAGTTAGAGATCCTCGAACTGGGCCAGCCGCTTGAACGCGCGGTAGCGCGCCTCGATCTCATCGTACGTCAACGTGCGCAGGCGGTCCAGTGAGAAGGCTTCCACATTGAAGGAGGCCATCACCGACCCCATGATCATGGCCTTGCGCACGCTGGCGTCCTCGAAGTTCATGGTATTGGCCAGGTACCCTACGAAGCCGCCGGCAAAGCAGTCTCCGGCGCCGGTGGGGTCCCGGACCGCCTCTAACGGCAGGGCTGGCGCCGCGAACCAGCCCCCGTTGTTGATCATCAGCGCCCCGTATTCGCCCCGCTTGATGACCAGGGACCGCGGCCCCCACGTGAGAATCTTCTGCGCCGCCTGGACCAGGTTCGCCTCGCCGGCCAGCTGGCGCGTCTCTGCGTCATTGATGAGGAGGGTATCCACCAACCCCAGGGTCTGCCGGAGCGAGTCCGCCTTGTTCGCGATCCAGTAGTTCATGGTGTCGGCGGCGATGAGCGCCGGGCGCCGCACTTGGAGGAGCACCTCCCGCTGGAGGTCGGGGTCGATGTTCGCCAGAAACACCACGTCCGAGTCCCGGTATTCCTCCGGGATCTTGGGGGCGAAGTCGGCGAAGACGTTCAACTGGGTGTCCAGCGTGCGCGCCTGGTTGAGGTCGAAGCCGTACTCCCCCACCCAGCGGAAGGTCCTCCCCGGCACCCGCTGCAGGCCGCGCAGATCAACCTTGCGGCTGCGCAGGAACGCGAGATGATGCTCTGGGAAATCCTCGCCCACCACCGCCACCAGGCGCACGTCGGCGAAGAAGCTGGCCGCGGCCGAGAAGTACGTCGCCGACCCACCCAGGACCTCCTCGGCCTGGCCGAACGGGGTCCTGACCGTGTCGAACGCCACCGATCCCACCACCAGGATACTCATCCCGCTCTCATCCCACTGTCAACTGGTCAATTGGTCAATTCGTCGATTTGTCCGGCCCCGAGTTCCCAGTACCACCCTGACCATTCGACTCTTCGACTCTTCGACCATTTGACTTTTCGACCACTCGACCACTTGACTAATCGACAAGGTATTTCCCAACAATGGGCGCCAGGTCCCGCTTGACCTGCGCCGGGATCGCGTCGCGCGCCGTGATGATAGCGTCCCGCAGGGCGTGGGTGCAAAAACAGGTGCGAGTCTCCGGGATCTCCGCCACGGCCGCCCGGATGATGGCCTTGGCCGTCTCCACGTTCTTCAGGAGGATCTTCACCACCGCCTCGACGTTCACGTCCTCTTCCGTATCATGCCAGACATCGTAGTCGGTGACCAGGGCCATGGTGGCGTAGCAGATCTCGGCCTCCCGCGCCAGCTTCGCCTCCTGGAGGTTCGTCATGCCGATGACATCCACCCCCCAGCTCCGGTAGATGCGCGACTCGGCCCGGGTGGAGAACTGGGGTCCCTCGATGCAGAGGTAGGTCCCGCCCCGGTGCATCGTGGCTCCCACCCGCTGTCCGACGCGATACAGGATGTCGCCCAGGACGTGGCACGTGGGGTCGGCGACGCTCACGTGGGCGATCAGGCCGTTACCGAAGAAGGTGCTGGCGCGCCCCTTGGTCCGATCAAAGAACTGATCCGGGATCAGGATGTCCAGCGGTTTGATCTCCTCCCGCATGCTGCCCACGGCCGAGGCCGAGAGGATCCATTCGGCCCCCAGGACCTTGAACCCAAAGATGTTGGCGCGGAAGTTCAGCTCCGACGGCATCAGGCGATGGCCCCGCCCGTGGCGGGCCAGGAACGCCACCGGCCGGCCGTGCAGTCGCCCCAGGATGTATTTGTCCGAGGGCTCGCCGAATGGCGTCCGGACCGCCTCTTCGCGGATGTTCTCCAATCCCTCGATCTGATACAGGCCGCTCCCGCCGATGATCCCGATCAGTCGCTCCGTCATCACACCTCCGTCACTCGTCGCATTCTGGTTGTGCCGGTCGCCTGCGCCCCACCTTGACAGGCCGTACCTCGGATGTTAGAAGGAGACCCCTTTGCCGGACCAGAGGAGACAGCGCATGCCCACGACAGCCAAGGTCATCGCCGCCACGCTGAAGCGGAACGGCGTCCGCCA
>CAZXXV010000055.1:1573-13106 GCA_964644725.1 uncultured bacterium | reverse complement strand
CTCGTACCCTGGGTCTTTGGCGATTCCCCGCGCGATCGCCTTGCCAATGGCCCCACTCGCGCCGGTCACAAGGGCGACGCGGTGCCCCTCCGTGCCTTTCTCGCCCTCGCCACCAGCACCCGAAATCTCAGAACGAAGGGCATGTTGCATTGGTGATTGCCCTGCTCCTTCCCATGTGTCAGAGACTACAGGACGTAGAGGAAGGGTCGTGCGGTGAGGCTGCCCTTCTCCCAGAAGCCGGTTTCCGCCAGCCAGCCGATCGCCCCTGCGGCGTCGGTGGTCGTCAGCAGCGCGAGCGTCGCCCCTCCCTCGAAGAATCCCCCGAAGCCAAGCCGCCCCGCCCCACGCAGCCTGATGAGCGCGGGTCTGGCCCTGTCCGCCTGCAGGGCCAGCCCCTCAACCAAGGTCACGCGGCGAGACCCATCAGTGACTAACGGTGGCAACTCCAAGGGCTCAATGAACTCGGTGAAGACCCGGAGCGTATAGGTCGTCCAGGCTCGCGCCAAATAGTAGGGGTCCTCCTCAATCAACCGGGTGACGTCCGAGGGCTGCTGAACCCGGTAGAATACCTCGGCCGTCCGGCCGTCCGGAGCCGGTCCGCCGGCCACCACAAGCCCCTGACTGCGGAGCCCAAGGATCCGCTCGAGGTGGGCCTGACGGTGCTCCGCCCGGCGCTCAAGATAATCGTCCGATGTGGCAATCGCTGCGTGATATGCCGGCATCAGGTCATACCTCCGAATTCGAATCTTTCGTAGCCCCACCACGGTATCATGCAAAATATCACTTCAAAAGATACCGGACACCATTTGGGGTTCAACCTGTTGTTTCTGCCGCCTCATGCCGACAATTCTCAGTGTTGCCAACGCTCGGAACCATCTGGACCGGGGCATTGCTCCTCAGACCATGTGGCGGACAAGCCCATCGACCAAATAGTTGCCGTTTCGCGTATTCCTATCCTCAGTAGGGAGCCTCACAGCTTCTGGGATGCAACTGTCGGGTTCTCCAGCGTCCTGCCGGACAGATTGTAGCCCAGTAAGCAGAACGCCCCGATTCCCAGGCGGAATCGGGGCGTTTACTCGGTCACATCGCTCCCCCCATGAGAACGACACTATGGTGACGCCGGCTTCGGGCGCCAGCGGAGGTTGGGCTGGCGGGCGGCCTTGGTCTCGTCCATGCGGCTGACTCGCGGGTTGTGCGGGGCGTTGCGCACCAGGTCCCCGTTCTCTCGCGCCTCGCGGGCGATGGCCTTCATGGCGGCGATGAACTGGTCCAGAGTCTCCTTGCTCTCGGTCTCGGTGGGCTCGATCATCAGGGCCCCGTGGACGATGAGCGGGAAGTAGATCGTCGGCGGGTGGAACCCATAGTCCATGAGCCGCTTGGCGATGTCCAACGTCTTGACGTTGTCGTGGAGTTGAATGGCGTCGTCGAAGACGCACTCGTGCTTGCAGAAGCGATCGTAAGGCAGGTGATAGATCCCCCTGAGCTGGCTGAGGATGTAGTTGGCGTTGATCACCGCCACCTCGGCGGCACGGCGCAGACCGGTCGGCCCCAGGGTCCGGATGTAGGTGTAGGCCCTGACCAGGACGCCGAAGCTACCACAAAAGCTCCGCACCTTCCCGATGGACTTTGGCAGATCGTAGTTCAGCGCAAACTGATTAGCCTTCTTCTGTACCGTCGGCACCGGCATGAAGGGCGCGAGGTGCCGCTTCAAGGCCACCGGGCCCGCTCCCGGCCCGCCGCCCCCGTGCGGGGTGGAGAAGGTCTTGTGGAGGTTGAGTTGGATGACGTCCACGCCCATGTCACCGGGCCGAGCGATGCCGACGAAGGCGTTGAGGTTCGCCCCGTCGCAATAGACCTGCCCGCCCTTCCCATGGACGATCTTCGCGATCTCGACGATGTGATCCTCGAAGATCCCCAGCGTGTTGGGGTTGGTCACCATGATCCCCGCCACTTCCTCGTCCATGACCTCGACCACGGCCTGGGGCTCCACCACGCCGCGCGGCCCGGACTTCACCGGAACGATCTGGTAGCCACAGACCGCCGAGCTAGCCGGGTTGGTGCCGTGCGCCGAATCCGGGATCAGGATCTTCTTCCGCGGATTCCCCTTTGATGTGAGATAGGCCCGGATCAGCATGATCCCGGTGATCTCCCCGTGGGCGCCCGCTGATGGCTGCAGGCTCACCCGATCCATTCCGCAGATCTCGGCCAGGTACCGCTCCAGTTCCCAGAGGAGCTGCAGGGCCCCCTGGCTCAATTCCTCGGGCTGGTACGGGTGCGCGCGGGCAAAGCCCGGGAGGCGCGCCATATCCTCGTTGAGGCGCGGGTTGTACTTCATGGTGCAGGAGCCCAGGGGATACATGCCCAGGTCAATGCCGTAGTTCCACTGGGACATCCGGGTGAAGTGCCGAATGACCTCCACCTCGCTCACCTCGGGGAAGCCGGAGATGTCGTCCCGGAGCAGCTTCTTAGGAATGAGCCGCTCCGCCTTCTTCTCCGGCACATCAGAGGCGGGCAGCGAATAGCCCACGCGGCCGGGCGAGCCCTGCTCGAAGATTAGGGGCTCGTTGAAGACCAGCCCGCGGGTTCCGACGATCTCACCGCTCATCGCCCACCTCCCATGGCCTTGGCCAACGCGTCAATCTCCTCCCGGGAGTTCTGCTCCGTGACGCACACCAGGAGGCAATCCGGGAGCTCCGGATAGAACCTCGAGAGGTCCAGGCCGCCGATGATCTGCTTCCTGAGCAGCCCCTTCAGGACCTCGGCCGGCTTCTTCCTCACCTGCAGGACGAACTCGTTGAACGTGGGACCCGAAAACCGGATCACGCATCCCTTCACCTTGGCCAGCCGCTCCCTGGCGTAGGCCGCCTTGCGCAGATTCTGGAGCGCCACCTCCTTGAGCCCGTTCTTCCCCAGCGTCTCCATGTAGATGGTGGCGATGAGTGCGATCAGCGCCTCGCTGGTGCAGATGTTGCTCGTGGCCTTCTCGCGGCGGATGTGCTGCTCGCGCGTGGCCAGGGTGAGGACATAGCCGGTCCGCCCCTCGCGGTCCTCGGTGGCGCCCACGAGACGCCCGGGGAGCTGGCGAATGTACTTCTCCTGCGTGGCGAAGAAGCCCAGGTACGGCCCGCCGTAGCTCATGGGAACGCCCAGTGCCTGCCCCTCGCCCGCCACGATGTCGGCGCCGCATTCCCCCGGCGGCTTGAGGAGGCCCAGCGATACCGGCTCGGCCACGGCCACCACCAAGAGGGCGCCCACGGCATGCGCGGCTTCCGCCAGTTCGGCCAGGTCCTCCACCACGCCGAAGAAGTTCGGGTTCTGCACCACCAGGCACGCCACCCGATCAGTGAGGGCCGCCTTGGCGGCCCGCAGATCGGCCGACCCGGCCGGCGTGAAACCCACCTCGTGGAAGGTGAGATTGATCTGCTGCGCGTAGGTGTGGGTGACCTGGCGGTACTCGGGATGGACGCTTCGCGCCACCACCACCTCGTTCCGGCCGGTGACCCGGTGAGCCATCAGGATCGCCTCGGCCGTGGCGGAGGCCCCCTCGTACATGGACGCGTTGCTCACGTCCATGCCCGTGAGCTGGCAGATCAGCGTCTGGTACTCGTACATGGCCTGGAGGGTGCCCTGCGAGATCTCCGGCTGGTAGGGCGTGTAGGCCGTGAGGAACTCGCCACGCGAGACCAGGTGCCCGATGATGGCCGGGCTGAAGTGGTTGTAGCATCCCGCGCCCAGGAAGCTGCTGTAGCGATCCGCGTCCGCATTCTTGGCTGCCAGCCCCCCGAGGTGCTTGGCCAAATCCGCCTCGGACAGTGCCGGCGGGATGCGTAACGGCCGCTTCAAGCGGACCGTCGCCGGGATGTCGGCGAACAGGTCCTCGACCGACCGAACGCCGATGGCGTCCAGCATCTTCCGGCAGTCCGCGTCGGTGTTCGGGATGTATCGCATCAATGGCCTCCTTCGGCGGCCAGGTACGCCTCGTACGCCTTCGCATCCATGAGCTTGTCCAGCTCTTTCGGGTTGGCGACCTTCACGACGATCATCCAGCCGGCGCCATAGCAATCCTTGTTCACCAGCTCCGGCTTGGTCTCCAGGGCGGGATTGACCTCGACGACCTCGCCGCTCATCGGGCAGTACAGGTCCGAGACCGCCTTCACCGACTCCACCACGCCGAACGTTTCCATCTGCTTCAGCGGGCGCCCTACCTTGGGCAGCTCGACGAAGACCACATCCCCCAGGGCGCTCTGCGCGTGGTGGGTGATCCCAACCCGACCCTTGTCCCCCTCCATTTTGATCCACTCGTGTTCCTTCGAGTACTTCAGGTCGGCCGGATACATGTGTAGTCCTCCTTTTTTGCGAGCCTCGGTGAGAGCAATGAGGTGAGAGAGCGCGGGGCCTCCGGGGCTGCCCCTCTGGACGCTGGCCCGCGACGGGGACCCAGCCCGCAATC
The DNA here is from genome assembly GCA_964644725.1 of uncultured bacterium. GTDB lineage: Bacteria > Methylomirabilota > Methylomirabilia > Methylomirabilales > 2-02-FULL-66-22 > 2-02-FULL-66-22. Next base: position 8,656 of record CAZXXV010000055.1, on the reverse strand, counting down.
TCGACCGTCGACTTGGCGGGCTGGGTGGGGCCGTCTGCACCCAACCTTCTGGTTGGGTACCCGGGGTCGTCGGCCTGTCCGCACCATTGCGGACCGTCACGCCATAGGCGTGACACGGCGACCGGACCAGACCCAACGAAGGCGTTGGGTACCCCCCACCGCACGGTCGGGTACCCAAGCGTCAGCTTGGGTCTCTTCGGGGCACCTCCGGAGGCCCCGAGAATTCCCGCGCAGTTCTGAGTCAGAACGCTAGCGCTTTCGCTTGTAAAACGGCGTCTGGACCGCTCGGGCGCGGACCGGGTTGTCTCGGATCAGGACATCGAACTCGGTGCCGATGGCGGCGAACTCTACCGCCACGTAACCCAGGCCGATGTTCTTGTCCAGCCAGGGGGCCGGGCCCCCGCTGGTCACCTCGCCGATCGCATGGCCAGCCTTCACGATCGCGTAATGCGGACGACCGATTCCCCGCCCGATCATCTCGAAGCCGATCAGCTTGCGCCGGATCCCCTCTGCCTTTTGCTTGGCCAGGGCGGCCCTGCCGATGAACTCGCCCTTCTCCAGCTTCAGGATCCAGCCCAGGTCCGCCTCCAGCACCGTGTGGCGGTCGTCGATGTCGTTGCCGTACAGGGCCATCTTGGCCTCGAGGCGCAGCGTATCCCGCGCCCCCAGCCCGCACGGCAGAAGGCCCAAAGGGGTCCCCGCCTCGAGGAGGGCGTTCCAGAGGGCTGCGGCGCGCGAGGGCTCCAGGTAGACCTCGAAGCCGTCCTCGCCCGTGTAGCCGGTCCGCGAGACGACCGCATCCTGTCCCAGCACCTTTCCCTGGGCGAACCAGTAATACTTGATGCCGCCGAGGTTCAGGGACGTGAGCTTCTGGAGGATCTCCACCGCCTTCGGGCCCTGGATGGCGATGAGGGCTGTCTCGTCGCTCAGATTTCGGATCTCGACGTTGCCCCGGGTGTGGTCGCGCATCCAGGCGAAGTCCTTGTCGATGTTCGAGGCGTTCACCGTCACCATGTAGCGGTCATCGGCGAACTTGGACACCGTGAGGTCATCCACAAACGTCCCGGCCTCGGTGGTGAGGGCCGAGTACTGCACCTGTCCCACCTGCAGCCGCGAGGCGTCGTTGCTGGTGAGATGCTGCAGCGCCTCCAGGGCCGCCGGCGCCCGAAACTCGACCTCCCCCATGTGGGACACGTCGAAGATCCCGGCCGCGCTCCGGACCGCCTTGTGTTCATCCAGAATGCCGCGGTACTGGACCGGCATGTCCCAGCCGCCGAAGGGCACCATCTTCGCGCCCATCTGACGGTGGATGGCGTTCAACGGCGTCTGCTTCAGGGGGCCTTCAGGGGCGGACATGACGCTCCTCCTGGATGGTTCACCCGGATGAGGCAACACGGGGATGGGGGTGGATGAAACGGACGGGGGGTACGACAGCACCGCGGGCCCGGTACCAGAGCAACGGAGTGGGAACAGGATGGACCCCCGCAAAGACGGGAATCATCGGACTTGGCCCAGAGCGCGCCAACATGAATGGGCTCGAGCGATGCATCGGGAAAATGGAACCGGGACGGAAAGTGCGGCTGATTCTTTTCTGGCCCTGGGGCTTTGTCAAGGGAAAAGAATGGTGGTGCCGGCGCAGATGGTGAGGAGAAGTTGCTCCAGCAGTAGCTCTTCGGGATGGCCCGACGTCTTCAGGGCGAGGTCCGTTTCGTGGATCGCCTCCAGGCCCCGCACGAGCTCCAGCATCGAGAACCTGGTCGCAGCCTTCAGCAGGTTGAACGCGCGGAAGGGCTTCATCGCCAAGAGCTTCGCCGCCGACCCGTCGTCTCCCTCGGCCTCCTTTGCCAGGAGCGGGAGGACGCGGGCTTGGAACGCCGGGAAGGGCATGCCGAGATCCAGCGTGCCCCCCAGTTTTTGCTCCAGCGCCCCGCGGGCAACGATCAGGCCGCGGATCTCGCTGGCCAGGACGCCGAGGATCTGGGGGATCGGCTCGCGCTGGGCCATTAGGCTTCGGAGGGCCCGCAAGGCCCTGCCGGCGTCCCGGCCGCTCACGGCATTCGTCAGGTCGAAGATGTTCGCCTCCCGGGAACTGCTGAGCACCTCCATGACGTCAGCCAAGGTGATCGCCGGACGGGGGCCCACGTACAGGAGCAGCTTCTCCACCTCTGATTCCAGCCTCCGCATGCTGAACCCCGTGCGCTCCACGATGTCGGTGATCGCATCCCCGGCAATGCTCTTCCCCGCCGCCGCCACCATCTGCCGGATCTTCGCCCGAGCCGCCTCGGGGTCCATCTGGGTGTCCCAGGCTCTCCTGGACCGGACGCCGCAGTCGATGACGAATCCCACGGTGCTGATCTTCTTAAAGAGTGTCCGGCGTTCGTCCACCACCTCGGCCGTGAGGACCAGCGAGGCGTTTGTCGGGATGCCCTGTTGAATTGTCTCCTCGTAGACCCGGGCCAGCCCGGCGCCCGTGGCCTCCGGGATGGTCATCCCGTCAGCAACGGCACGGCCTGCGACCTCACGGAGCCACTGCTCCTTTTCGGCATCGGCCTCTGTCCCCAAGACCCGCGCTAACTCCGGGCCGGACACCTCCACCCGCGCTGCTCGATCCAGGAACCCTTCGCCCTCTCCCACGGCGGCCACGGACTGAAGCAGCCAGCGCACGGCGCGCTCAAGATCTCCCTCCTGCCATCCCTCCATGCTTTTCTTGACCAGGCTGTCCAGGTTCTCCTTCGACACGAATGCCTTGCTGTCTTGGACCACAACCACCTTGGTACCACCGAACAGCGGAAGCGTCCTGAGCCGCAAGGGCAGGCTGGCTAGATCCTGATCCTCCGAGACCACCTCGACGCTGAGCGATTGCTGGTCGGGCGGCACCAGCGCCTCGATAATGGCCTTCGCCCCCTCCTTGGCCAGGAACTCGTCTCCGTGGAGGAGGTAGACGGGGAAGCGCCGCCCCCGGTTGATCTCTGCCACCGCCTTCTCGACCTTACCTGTCATGCTGGCGATCCCATTGAGTCGTGAGTCAAAGTTCGTAGTACGTTGCGGCGCTCCCGCCTGTGCCGCCAATTTCTGTGTGACTGCACCATCACCGCCCCGAACTCGACGGGTGTGCGTGACGCGGCCGATCCGAGGACAAGGCTGCCGCCAGGGCCGCAAGGATCTCCTCGCCGAAGGTCTCGGCGCGCCAGCACCGGAGGCCCTCGACGGCGCGCAGGGCCTCCGCGTCGGCCGGCACCTCTTCGGCCAGCCGCTCGACGAGACGGCGCGGCAGGAGCAGCCCAGCATCCAGACCCAGCCGCACGGCCGCGGCCGCGCGCCATCGCGTCAGGGCCTCGATCCGCCGCTGCACCGCGGGCGGAACGCCGGGCTTTTTCGGCCGGGGGTACGTCGGAAGCTCCGCCTGCGGGACGGCTTCGCCACGAGCGATAGCAGCAAGGATGCCGTCACCGTACCGCTGTACCACCTTGGGCGAGCACCCGGGAATCTTGCGGAGACCCCCACGGGCCCGCGGCCGCTCCGCCGCCAGGCGAACCAGCGACTCGTTCCCCAGGACTTTGAACGGGGGCCGGCCAGCCTCCCGCGCCCATGCTTCGCGAGCGACGTACAGCTCGCGCAGGACGGCCAGCCCCCGGCCATCCAGGTCCCTCGCCCCTTTCAGCCGGACATAATCCTCGGGATCGAAGACGCGTTGGGTCGCCGGGATGGCCGCGAGGGCCCGGCACTCCTCCTCGACCCAGGCCTCCCGGCCTCGTGCCCGCAACTCCTGGAGCAAGTGTTCCTGGAGGGGGATCAGGTGCCGGACGTCCTGCGCGGCGTAAAATTCCTGTTCCGGGCTGAGCGGCCGCTCCGCCCAGTCGTCCTTCTGGCGCGACCGGCCGGGCGGGATCCCGAAGAACCGCTCCAGCAAAGACATGAGGCCGAGCTCCGGCAGACCCAGGAACTGCGCCGCCACCATCGTGTCGAAGATGCCGGCAAACTCGAAGCCGAAGTCCCGCTTCATGGACGCGAGGTCGTAGGAAGCCCCATGAAAGACCTTGACAACGGCCGGATCAGCACACAGGGGCGCCAGGGGGGACAGGTCGCGGAGGGCCAAGGGATCCACCAGGGTGACGGCCCCGTTCTCATCAGCCACCTGCACCAGGCACACCTTTTCCGGGAAGCTGTGCAGGCTGTCGGATTCCGTATCCAGCGCGATGGCCCGAATGTCCCTGAGCCGGGTGGCCAATGCCCGCAGTTCCTCGGGGGCTCTGACCCACTGGCAGGGGGCCTGGACTGGCTGGTGCGGTTTCGTTCTGGCGGACATCCTGATCTCGGGGACGGGAGTCAGCCCTGACGCACGCGGAATGAGAAATGACCGTGAGGAAGACTACTTGATAGCCAGCTTGCCTTTGGAGTCCAACGGGCCGAGCCACCTGAGGCCGGTGCACCCGTACTGGTAGACCCCCGACCGTTCGACAAGCACTGGGATCAAAACCTCGGTGCCGGCCCGGACCGTCACGCGGACGTCCAGGTCGGGGATCAAGAACACGTGCTGCTTCCCCACGCTGGTCACTTTGAAGTTGAGCAGGATGGCCCGGCCCTCCCGGTCGGCGGCCAGGACAGCCGGCTCGCACCGATTCTCGCGGGCCACGACCTCGAACGTGACGCGCTTGATATCATCAGGCGCCGTCGCCGCCGGAACCTTCTCGCCAAACAGGCGCCCGCATCCTGACGCCAGCAACAGCAGCAGCGCAAGGACACGCACACGTCGTGGTCTCACCTGCACCGTCCTCCACCCTCTTCGAGAGCCGGAACACGGTAGCACAGGACCGCGCGAGTTGCAACGACCACCCGCAACTTTTCCCATGCCAGTTCTTCGTTGACGGCTCTCTTCGCACTCTGATATTTTCCGCGAGACGCGCACTGGAGCGGCCATGCGGCGCTGGATTCCACTCGGCTCTTTGTTTCTCGGAATCCTGACCATCGGCTTCGGCCTCGCCGCGGCTGCAGGAGAGGCCGGAACCCTACCTGTGGGAAAGATCAACCCACTTACCGGACGTTTCGCGGCGCACGGCACCGCGCTGCATCGGGGAATCCAGCTGGCCGTGAAGGAAGCCAAGGCAGGCGGTGCGCTTCGCGTCACCCTGGCAACCCGCGGCTACGAGGGCAAGTCGGAGCGTGCCGTGGCGGCGGACCAGGAACTCGTCACACGACTCCGCACCACGGTGGGAGCAGTGCCTGGGGCCGAGGTCCGGGTGACCTCCAAACACCAACACCAAGACGCAGGGCTGCCAGCGAGTCTGCTGGCCTACCTGCCGCGGTGGTTCAACCACATTGACCTGAAGGCCAACGCCGAGTTATATGTGAGGGTGCCTGCCCGGCTTGCCGGTCGGCTCGGGGGACGCCCCGAGTGATCCGCCATTTGTGGCGCGCATGCGCCTCAAGATTGCGTGGAGCGCATGTCGGAACGTCGACCCGCGAGGGGATTGCGTGGGCCTCGAGCTCCGATGGGAGAGATACGGGGAGCGTGCTGAGGGGGACGGATCAAATCCCTGACTGAGGGATCGTCATCCCACTGGACTCTTTCGGAAGGACAGGGTTTAATACGCCACGCCTGGAGGGCGGGCTAGAGCCGGGGAGAGCTGACGCCATGCCGGAGAAGAACGTGCCTGCGGAGCCTCTCTCGAGGATCGAGTCCCAGCGCCGCTTCATCCAACAACGCGCCAAGGAACTGCTGGAGCGCGTAGACCGGATGGACGACGAGGAATTGCGCTGGACGGTGCGGGTCTTCGCCGACTGCCTCTCGCCGGACCAGCGGAGCGCGAACCTGGGTGCCTACAGCGAACACTGGAGCGTGGACCAGCTCCGGCGCTTCGTCCCGACGTTCATCCAGCACTACACGGACCTGGCCCTGGAGGACCTGAAGGCCAAGGAGGGCAGTCAGGGTACCAGACTGGCAGATCTCACCGAGGAGGAACTCCAGAGCATGTCCCTGGCGGAGAAATGGCATCTCCTGGCAATGGATCCGGGAGGATTACGGCGCGATCAAGTCCGCCGGGAGCTGGCGCGGCTGTTCATGTGCAAGTCCTTCGACCTGTTCCACGACGCCGGCCTGTCCGAGGCCGCGGTGGAGTTCCCCGCGTACCACCGGGTGCGGGAGGCCCTGGAGAGGCAGCCCGACGCAATCGTGGACGACCTTGTGCAGATGGTTCTCCTGCGCGCCAGGCGCCTCGGTGAGGGGACGCCCCAAGAGGTGGAGGCCGCCCTGGCCGAGATCCGGGAGGCCATCGGCCGGGCGCTGGGGATCCTGGTCCCCGTGGATCAGCTCTTCGCGGGTCAGATGGTCAAGTTGCCGCTGGAGCTTCCCGATGAGATCCCCGAGGCCCCGTCGCAGGTCCCGGAAGCGACCGTGGCTGGTGTGTCGGCCGAGGGCCTGGCGACCGCATTCCTCGTCCTCACGGACCTCATGAGTCTGCAAGAGTGGGATGAATGCCTCCTCCCCCTCCGGCGCCGGTACCGATCGATGGCGGAGATTCCTCCCGAGGATCTCGGGACCCTGCTCCCGCGCCTGTTGCGGCGGATGGGGGACCGACGGATCACCGACTTTGCGGAACGCTACCGGTCCGGAAGAATGGTGGCCGAGCGCAAGGTCGATCCGGGAGTGTGGGAAATGCTCCCCTTCGCGGAGCGGCTGGCGATCCTGGAGCGCGACAACCGAACCATGGACATCGTCCAGGCTGCGCGGCACCTGGCCAAGATCTTCTTCAGCTTCCAGTACGAGATGCTCTTCGACGCCGGGTTCCACGTTGACCTGTTGCGATCGCCGCACTACCAGGAACTGGTGAACCGCCTGATCGACCGGTTTCCCGCCGAGCCTCACCGGGAGCCGGAGGGGCGACCCCTGGGCGAACTGACCCAGACCGTCACCCGGATGATGCTCCAGCTCGAGACCATGCCGCCCGAGGCGCGGGCTGCGGGCCTGCAGGAGGTGCGCACCGTGATCGCCACGGCCCTGGGCCTCCCGGACGACCTCACCTATCCTGCCGGCAAGGAGGGGCGGGCCTGAGGATCATTGTCGATTTCGGATTTTGGATTTTCGAT
>CAZXXV010000055.1:0-1473 GCA_964644725.1 uncultured bacterium | reverse complement strand
GATGAATCGTCTTTCGTCGCGTCGACACGTTGGGATCCCCACGGCGGAAAGGCGAATCCCGCCTCTGGTGGTCCGATCCCGCTGCGGGTCCCACAACCTAGCGCGTATCGAGGACTGATCGTGCCCGTCGGCAAGCGTCGTCATCCCATGTACGAGGGCATCGCCCTCCTGGCCGATCCGATCTACGGCTATATCCAGTTCACCGTTCCGGTGGAGGGACAGGCCGATGAGCGGACAGAGAAGGACCTCATTGATACTCCGTGGCTCCAGCGCCTGCGCAAGATCCATCAACTCCAGTCCAGCTTCTGGGTCTTCCCCTCGGGAGAGCACAGCCGCTTTCAGCATTCGCTGGGGACGATGCACATGGCCGGCCGCTTCGCCGACCGGCTGTACCCCAGCCTGAAGCAGGTCTTCGGCCGCCACTGCCCGTCCCAGCCATACATCAAGGAGATCCTGCGCCTCACCGGCCTGCTGCACGACATCGGTCACGGTCCCTTCAGCCACTTCTTCGATCAGAACTTCCTGGAACCGTTCTACCGAACGACCCACGAGGGGATCGGCCAGCGCATCGTGGTGGAGAAGCTTGGCGACATCATCCGCGGGATCCGACGGAGTCCGGATGGGCTTTTCGAGAAGGACGAGGTGATCCGGCCCGAGCAGATCGCGTTCCTGATGCGGAAGCCCGAGCCAGCAACCGCGGACCAGATGCCCCGCTGGCTTCAGACCCTGCAGCCTGTCTTCTCCGGGATCTACACCGCCGACAACATGGACTACATCCAGCGGGACGCCTACATGACCGGCTTCTCCCTGGACATGGTGGACATCGACCGGCTGCTCTACTACACCTTCGTCACCGAAAAGGGCTTGACGCTGCACAAGTCCGGGTCGTCCACCCTGCGCCGCTTCGTCAACGCCCGCTTCACCATGTACGCCGACGTCTATTTCCACCGGACCAACCGGGCGGTGGACCTGCACATGCAGGAGATCTTCCAGGAGACGATCCGGCTCCTGTTCCCGTTCGACCCCCGGAAATCCTTGGACGCATACCTGGGCGTGAGCGACTGGTCGCTGCTGGAGGGGGTCCAGCAATGGGCCGGTGACGACGACCCGCGGAAACGCGCTCTAGCCGCCGAGTGGGCCAAGATCCTGAACCGCGAGGTCAAGTGGAAGATGGCCTACGACCACATGGAGACGATGGACGAGCCACGCGGGAAGAAGTTCTGGTCGGCCAAGGACCTGGAGGAGGCCATTCGGAAGCACCTGCCCGAACCGCTCCGCAGCATCGAATTCAAAGTGGACATGGCCCGGCAGGACCCCCGGCCGCTCAACCCCTGGACCGAGGAGACCAAGAAGATTCTGATCTACGACCCCGCCACCGGGAAGGCCTCGCCCTCGGCCGTGGCGGATCTCTTCCGCTACATTCCCGCCCAGGTGGCCCACTACCGTGTCTTCGCCCTGGATCACGCCCACGAT
>CAZXXV010000054.1:11633-13144 GCA_964644725.1 uncultured bacterium | reverse complement strand
CTCAAAGCCCGCCCACTCTTGCATGTTAGCCGGCTGTAAGCAGCGTATTCTCCACCACCATCTGGAGGTAGGAATCGAGCCCGCGGCCCCAGGTGTCCCGGTAGGCCTTTTCCTCGATGATGGAGGCCTCCTTAACGAACTCCTCGTCTCCTACCCGAACCTGGAAGGAGAAATCCTGCCCGGTGGCAAAAGGCGGATCGATGTAAATCAGGTTGACCTTACCCGCAAAGCGTGGCAGCAGAGACGCCATCACCACCTTGTTGTCGCCCCAAATGAGCATATTGCGCCACATGTCGTCACGTGGCATCAGTGTTAAGAGGTCGCGCTGCGTCCTCTCTCGGTCGGCCTTCGATTCGTTGACCGTCTCGACCACCTGGAATGGGAGGATGGTGCGCTCCACGGGGCGAAGCTGCCCTTTCTCGTTGTGCTTCCCCGCCCAGACGAGTTCAGCCCGTCTGATCGTCGCTCTCTCGGTCATTGCGCTGTACCCTCCCTCGTCTACGCGCCAGCAATTCGGTTAACATGTTTATAGCAGAACCGGGTCCCGGCCAAAATGTCATGCGGAGCTTCTGGACGAATCGCCCTCGATTGTTCTTCATCTGGCCTACCCTGCCAAGGTCCGAACTTCTTATGTAGGCCTGTTTAGCGGGTTCGCGATTTGCCTGATATCCGCAGAAACCCGTCAGCGCCGGTCGGGCGCTTGTGGAACAAGCGGTGAAACGAGGACACTACGGGCAACCGCCTGGTGCACAGATACCATACACCTGGCGCGGGTGGCAAGTCTCCATCCGTGGCTCGGGGTGAATTGTACGCTTTCTCCGAAGCATGTTAGTGGTCGGGGATGAGGATGGTGCGGAGGCCCGTCCGGTCGCCGACCATCTGGAGTGCCCTGCGCAACTCGGAGAGCGGCAGGCGCGCTGTTATGATACGCTCGACCGGGACCTGGCCCGTCACGAGCTGCCGCACCGCCTCCGCCACGTCAGCCGGGGTGTGGTGGTAGATCGGCAGGATGCTGATCTCCTCGTAGTGCAGGCGGCCGATGTCCACAGGCAGGATCTGCCCCGGGGCCACACCGCCGAACGATACCAAGGTCCCGGCGCGCCCCACCAAACCCAGTGCTTCCCGGTGCGCTTCCAACGAGCCGACCGACTCGACGACCACGTCGGCATCCGGCCGGCCAATGGCCGCCCGCAGCAACTCGCGCGCGTTGCCGCCACTCGAGTTCAGTCCATGACTCACCCCCATGGATTTGGCCACCGCCAGCCGATCATCCTGATGATCCAGCGACACGATGGCCAGGTCCGGGCCGTACCGCCGGCGGAGGGTGTTCACCCAGAACAACCCCATGGGTCCCACCCCCAGGATGACGACCGTGTCGAGATGATGGATGGGGACGCGTCGCACGGCGTGGATCACGCAGGCCAACGGTTCGGTCAGCACTACGCGCTCGGCCGGAACGTCCGCGGGGATCTCGTGAAGATTGATCCGGACCAGCCGGGACGGCACCAGAA
>CAZXXV010000054.1:1923-11533 GCA_964644725.1 uncultured bacterium | reverse complement strand
ACGTCCGCGGGGATCTCGTGAAGATTGATCCGGACCAGCCGGGACGGCACCAGAATGTAGGGGGCGAAGGCGCCGTTGTTGTACTGGATGTTCTCGCACATGCTCACCCGGCCGCGCCGGCACTGGCGACAGAGGCGTTCCTCTGGAAGGCAGGGGGCCGAGTTGGCCGCCACGACCCGCTGACCGGGGCGCCAGCGCGCCTCGGCCCCGGGGCCAACCTCCACGATCGTCCCTGCCCACTCGTGGCCGAACAGCCCCGGGATCTTGATCATCGGATGGTGGCCGCGGAGGTACACCTTGCGGTCGGTGAAGTCTATGGACGCAACGTCCACGCGGGCCAGGACCTCGCCCCGGCCGGGCACCGGGATGGGCACGTCCTCCATCCGCACGTCCTCGGCTCCGTACAAGACGGCCGCCCGCATCAGCCGATCTGAGCCGATCCCTGTCGAAGAAGTCATGGGTGGAAGATCACCTTGGTGGCCTTGCCGCTCTTCTGAAGCTCGACTCCCTCGTCGAAGGCTGTCAGGGGGAGCCGGTGGCTGATCAAGGGCAGGACCCAGACCCGGTTGCTCGCCAGCAGCTCGAACGCCTCGGCCAGGGCGGCAGGCGTCGAGGAGTAGGTGGAGAAGACGGAAAGCTCGCGGTGATACAGGTCGTCGAGGTCCAGGGGCAGGCGCGGTCCGTCCGACGGCCCGGCGAAGATATTGAGCCGCCCGGCCGGCCGGAGAACCTGCTGCATCTCAGCCAGGATCGCTTCGCTCACCACGGTGAGGATGGCGCCGTCCAGGCCCATCCCGCCCGTCATCTCGGCTACGGCCTCCTTGACGTCCTCGCGCGTGGCGTTGATTGTGGCCTTGACCCTGAGGGCGCGGGCCAGTGAGATCCGCGCCTCGGAGACATCCAGAACGATGGGGACCGCATCACGGGCCGCCAGGGTCTGGGCGATGAGGAGACCCATCCCGCCGCCTCCCACCACGGCGATGCGGTCGCCGGGCAGGACGTGCGACCGCTGCACGGCGCGGAGGGCGCAGGCCAGCGGCTCGGTGAACGATGCCACGTCGAACGACATCTCGTCCGGCAACGGGATGGTCACCCGCTCTACGTGCAGCCGGGGAATGCGGATCATCTCGGCAAAGCCGCAGGGGTCGATGTTCGTGGCCTTGAATTGCGGGCACATGGACTCATTGCCATGTCTGCATGCCCAGCAGTCCCCGCAGGGAACGTGGTGGGCGGCCATCACGCGATCGCCTGGGGCCAAGCGGGTCACGCCTGGACCCACCGCGCGCACCACCCCTGCCAGCTCGTGGCCAAGAGAGACGCCCCGAGAGTTCTGCGGCCTGGCCAGCTTCGCCAGGTCCGTGCCGCAGAGGCCGCAGGCCCGCATCTCTACCAGGATCTCGCCGGGCCCAATCGTGGGCGGTTCGACCTCACACAGGCCGAAGCCGCCCGAGGGCCGCGCTAGTATAGCCTTCATTGTCCGTCAGCCTCTACCGAACATCATCACCCGCCAAGCCCTGCGTTTGGCAATCAGGCAATCCGGCGACTTGGCAATCAGGGGTTCCCAGTTGCCCGATACCCTCTGGGTGCGCCCAGTTGCCTGATTGCCGTGTGATCTTCGCCTCACGTGGTCGCCGGGCGCTTGAAACGCTGCTTGAGGGCGGCCGGCGCGATGGCAATGCGCTTCCCGCCCACATCATCCAGGACGTACATGTAGTCGTTCAGGGGGCCACTGGCAACGCCCTCGGAGACCTCTAGGATTTCCTCCAGACTCTTCCCCCCGGCTCCCGCCATCTGCCGTTCCATCTGGTCCACGCTGATACGCATCTCATCCGCCTGCCACAGATAGGATGGCTAGTCTCGCCGCGCTACCCCGTGCCCTTTGCTTTTTGGCTTCTGCCGTCCGGCTTCACCCTGCTGCTTTTCGTCGGAGGCCTGACCCTGCGCCCTCTTCTCGATCTTCCGACCGTTGGCCGCGGCCCTGTCCCGAATTTCGTCCGGGTCCGGCTTGCGCTTGCGCAGCCCCTTGAAGGGGAGCGAGCGCGCCAGCACCTTCTCCTTGCACTGGGAACAACGCCAGCCCAGGCACAGACCGTACTGCTGCCAGATCCAATCGGCCGGGTACATCCGGCCGCCGCATTTCCGGCAGATCTTGGGGCCCGAGTCCTTACTCCACCGCGGGCTCGTGGGTTCGACGTGCGGCCGTGACTTTGTCAACGGGCGGTCGCGCCGATGGCGATGTCGACGGCCCCCTCCCTGCCCTCCCCCTCCCGGTTGACTCATACTGACCTCATTCGTTCTGTTGTCCTGTCTGTCCTCTGGTTATCCCGTCCCATCTTCAGAACTGGGCGCTGCCCTCCTGAATAATGATAGTCCCTGAGGTAGGGTCCACGCGCGGTCCACTCGCCCCATCTGTGAAGGCGCGCTCGACGGCACGCTTCAAGTCGGCGTAGGGAACGGCACCCACGATCGGGGCCTGTCCGGGGATCAATATCGTGGGAATGCCGTGAATCCCTTGACTCGTTGCTTCCAGGTGCTCCTGCAAGACAATGGATCGGTACCGGCCCTTTGCGAGGGCCGCGCGAAGCGCAGAGGGCTCGAGTCCAACCGACGCGGCAATGCGCCCCAGGACCTCCAAATCGCTGACATCTTCGCTCCGGCCGAAGAACGCTTCGAAGAGTGCCAGGTCAAAAGCCGGGAACACCTCCGGATGAACCTCTCGGGCCCAGGTCGCCGCCTCGAGGGCCGGCAAGCTGCAGCGTGGATACCGATCTCCCGCGGCTGGGATCTGAAATGTTGGCGAATCCGAGTCCTGAACCCCCGCGGCATGGCGGTGCGCGCGATGGTAATCGGTGAAGGTGCGATCAGCCCGATCCTCCGGGACCAGGACGAAATTCCGGTTTTGCACCTGGAGGGGATCACCAAACTCTTCGTGCAGGCGCCGCAGGCGGACCGCCGCGCTGTAGCACCAGGGTCACAGATAGTCAGAATAGACGGTGATGGTGAGCGTCATCGGTTCATCCGTCCAGTCACTTGCCCCCCCGACAGGTCGGGCACGGGCACGCCTCTCGCAGAAAACTGTAGGAGTAGATCCCGCTGTCGTGGCCGTCGCTCCACACGAAATTGATGGCGTACCGCCCGACAGGCTTGACCTCTGTCACCTGAATCTCCCCCGCCTTCAGGACTGGGCCGCTCAAGACCGTGAGGCTCAGGCCACCGGAGGCGGCCTGTTTGGCGCGCTGGTCGTTGCACAGGGCGCATGGGCACTCCCTGCGGAGCAGGTCGAAGCCGTACACGCTCTCGTGGCCGTCCTGCCAACGGATGTGCACTTCGCGCTTCTCGCGGCTGACCGTGATTTCTCTGGGATTCGTGGATGTCGGATCCATATGCATGCCCCAGACGTTCGTCCCTGCCACGATGCCGGGGGAATCCTTCACCAGGACAGGACTCCTCGGCTCCGCGAGCCGCCTCGCGGGCGCCAGGCAGGGGGACCCCTCCTGGCCTTCATCCGTGTCGGCGAACCAAGCGGTGGAGGTCCTCCGGGCGAGAGGGCGCCACGGTTACGGTGGCCAGATTCTCTTCGACGTGAGCCATCCGCTTCATCCCGACCAGAGCCACCCCCAGGCCTGGCGGCGAACCGCTGGCGGTAGCGATCGGTGCCTTCGGGCGTGGCATAGCCGGGGAGTCCCATGCGAGAACCTCTGGCGAGGATTGCGGGCCGGGGCGCGGAATTCGCCGGATGGTACTCCGTCTGTGGCAATTGCACAAGAGTCGGACGCGTGACCGTGGAGACGCCCCCTCGCCCCACCCCTCTCCGTATTGAAGGGAGAAGGTTAGGGTGAGGGTGTCGGGCGCATTCGGGAATAGTCCGGGCTAATACCCACGCTGGAGCTGAAAGGAGATGGCCATCTCCTCCTCGGCGTCGGGGATCCTCCCCATGTCCCGGTACACCGTGGAGAGGCTGGTGTGGTACATGGGGTCCTGGGGGTTGATCTCGATCGCCTTCTTGATGGCCTCGACCGCCTCGGGGAGCCGCTTGAGCTTGTGCAGGGCATGCCCTATCGCCAGGTGGGCATCGGCAAAAGACGGATCCAACTCCAGCGCTTTCATCAGTTCCGTGATGGCCTCTTCATGTTTGTTCTGTCCGTACAGGGTCAGGCCTTTGCCGAAATATTCTTCCTTCGTAGGCATCCCTCATCTCCTTGGGGTCCAAACACGTTGGGATCGCTTGTCACTGTTCGCCGATGGGCGGCAATGGTGTCTCGACCGGCTTTCGCCGCTTCCCTCTGCGGCGTCGCCGCTTCTTGCCCGGTTCAGGGGCGGCGCGTGGCCCCCCAGCGACAGCTTGGGCCTGATGTCGGTCCGCCCCCGCCCTGGGCAGACGGACTCCCTCAGAACGGCGGTCCGGACGGCTCCGGACAACCGCCTCGACCGCACGGGGAGCCGGCTTCAGGAAGAGATCATCGTCGGCCCACTCGACCGGGATCTTGTGACCGATGAATTCCTCGATGGCCTCGAGCGACAGGACGTACTGCTCGTCCGCCAGGCTGATCGCCTTGCCGGACGCGCCGGCACGGGCGGTGCGGCCGATCCGGTGGACGTAGTCCTCGGAATCCTGCGGCAGGTCGTAGTTCACGACGTGGGTGACCGCCTCGATGTGCAACCCGCGCGAGGCGACGTCGGTGGCCACCAGAATGTGCAGGCCGCCCTCCTTGAATGCCTGCATGATCTTCAGGCGCTTCTTCTGGTCCACGTCGCCGGTGATGGCCCGGGCGTGGTAGCCGACGCGGACTAGTCGCTCGGCCAGTCGCTCGGCCTCATGTTTCATGTTGGCAAAGATCAGGATCCGCTTACCCTTCTCTCGCTCCAGCAGGCCAAGGAGGAGCGGGAACTTCTCTTCCCTCCTGACGTGGTACAGGACTTCCTCTACTCCCTCGACGGTGACCTGCTCTGGGGTCACCGATACCATGGTCGGATTATTCATGCACTCGTAGGCCAGCTCCAGCACCCGGTAGGCCAGCGTAGCGGAGAAGAGGAAGGACTGCCGCCGCTCCGGGGGGGGCAGGTGGCGGGCCAGGTAGCGGATGTCCTTGATGAACCCCATGTCGAACATGCGGTCCGCCTCGTCGATGACCAGGACCTCGACCGCCTTCAGGGCATAGACACCTTGCTGGAGATAATCGATGAGGCGGCCGGGGGTCCCGATGAGGACGTCCACGCCACCGCGGAGGGTCTCCCGCTGCTTGAGGTAGTCCACGCCGCCATACACCACCTGCATGTCCAGGCCCGTCGCCTGGCCGAGCAGGCGGGCGTCCTGATGGATCTGGACGGCCAACTCGCGCGTGGGTGCGACCACCAGGGCGCGCGGGCCGGCGAGGCCTTTGGACCGCCGGTCGGGTTCCCGCAGGAGCCGGGTGAAGATGGAGATCAGGAACACCGCCGTTTTGCCCGTACCAGTCTGGGCTTGGCCCGCCACATCCCGTCCCTTGAGGGCGATGGGAAGCACTTCTTCCTGGATCGGTGTGCAGACGGTGAAGCCGGCGGCCTGGATGCCCCGCATCACGGGCTCTGGCAGATCGAAGGACAGAAAGTCCACGCTCATGGTTCTGGGGCGGGCCCGACCACCTTGGCCAGAAGCGCTCTCGCGGTGGCAGGGCCGTGTCCTTGAAAACGGTTGTTGGCGAACGCGAATACTGCGAGGCCATGCCTCAGGTATTCGCGGATGCGCCCTGCCCAGAGGGTCAGCTCGGGTTCCCTGTCCAGGCGCACCCGGCTGAAATCATCCGGAATGGCGCTCCGCTTGCCGAGCAACCGGAGGTAGGCGAAGTCGGTCGTGACGCGATCCAGTTTCGGCATGTAGTACAGGTCGGCCAGGACCAGCGCGGTGTGATGTTTTTCGAGGAGCCGATAGAACTCGTCGCAAAGCCAGCCTTGATGCCTGACCTCGACCGCGGAGCGGAGGTCCGAGGGGAGGCCGGCCAGAAAGTCGGCAAGCAGCGGCAGAGAATCCACCCGGAAGGAGGCGTCGAACTGGAAGACGAGAGGTCCCAGTTTCGGCCCCAGGCGGCGCATCACCGACAGAAACGCATCGAGTTCCGCCGCGCAATCCTGCAGGCGCTTCTCGTGGGTGATCACCTGCGGGACCTTCGGGGCGAACCGGAAGCCTTCCGGCGTGCTAGCATTCCAGGCGTCCACCATCTTCGCGGTCGGGGTGCGGTAGAAGGTCGAGTCGATCTCCACCGCGCCGAAGTGCGTGCTATAACACGCGAGGAAATCTCGGGGAAGGGTCCCCGTCAGGTAGAAGGGACCCACCCAATCGGGATAACTCCAGCCCGAGGTGCCGACGTGGAGTCGTGAGTCGGCCACCCATCACCTCACGTCTATCTCGCCACACCGTCACCGTAGCTACAGACTACACTTCTTTCCGGCGGCGTGTCGAGCGCTTTTGCGGTCCGCGCATCGGTGACGCGCTCGCGGGGAACGAGCCAACGCGCGTGAGGGCACGCAACAATTAGGCTGGATCGTGCGATCACTTGGCGGGCATCGAAATGGGTGGTGACGCGTCAGGATCGGCTAGGGCAAGAGAAAGACGAGGGAGTGGAGGAACCGGATGGTCCCCTGGAGAGACAGCAGGGATCGGGATCAGGCTGCCTGGCGGAGCGCCTCCAGGTGAGAGACATACCGGCGAAGCCCTTCGAAGAAGAGGCGCTCATACGCCAGAAGGGCTTCCAGGGAGTCTTCCTGATCCAGCGTCTCGAGCTGGGCCCACAACTCCGGCTCGTACTCGCGGAGGTAGGGAATGGCACCGTCAATGTACTCCGCCTGAAGGCGCTTGCCCATGGCGATAACAAGCTCATCCAGGGACTCCTGGCTCAACCCGATCGACGGATTGCCGCACTCCGGAACTTGTGGTGCCTCCATTAGGGCAGGCATGGCTCTCCCCTTTCTCTGTTGACGACGACCTGCTCTCTGTTTCGCAATCATAAGTTACCTCGTAAGTACCATACATCCGTTTGGATGTCAAGTGCTTTTTTCTCGGCCGTCAACAATGAGTATATGCAATATGCAGACCTTCTTCACCATATCTTGTGATAATTCTCATTGAGAACCCAAGATATTGTATTCGGGAGCTTGAATTCTCGGTTTCGGATTGTACCGAAGATGGGAGGGCGATAGATCCAATCGGGATGGCTAGCGAAGTGACGCGAACCGAAGGCCGGAGATTCTCTGGGAGGTGCTCCTTGTCCCCCACTACTCCGGGTGCGTAGGATGCCGTTCGCCATCCGGAGTCGGCGCACCCCCGGAGAGGGCGGGGATCAGGTGAACCTCATCGCCGTCCGCGAGCACCTGGGTCGCATGGGCCTGGCGGCCATTGATGACCAGCAGGATCGAGTCCTGATTTGGCTCAACCTGGAGGCGAACCAGCAGGTCGGCCAGCGTGCTTCCGGCAGGGAGCGTCACCTCAAGGCGGCGCAGCGCTCCCGTCGGTGCCTGCCGCTGAAGCGTCGTGTGGAGGTGAACGGTGACTACCAATTGAAGATGCTGTCCAGGTCCGACTCGGACGCGTCGTAGACCGAGTTGTGCGGGGGCAGCGGCTCGGTTCGCATGTATTCCGGAATCCGGTCATCCGCCGCGGTGAAGCCCGCCCGCCGGTTGAACTCGCGCTCCAACGAGATCGTCTCTTTCCCCAGCACCTGCAGGATGTCGGAACCCACCTGCCAGCCGTAGCGGGCGTTCAGGAGGTCCGGGATCACCTCGGGATTCACCATGAACCCGAAGCCGGCGAAGATGCAGGCGCCCAGCGAGTCGAAGCCCGCCATGTTGATCTGGGCCGCGCGCGAGGTCGCGATGTTCGCCTTGGCATCGAGATGGTCCACCTTGGCGCGGACGGTGTTTCCCGCCGTGTGGTCCGCCCCCTGCGGGGACGTCACGTAGGTCGTGCCCGTGCCCTTGATGGCGCGCGGCTCGTAGGCGGACATGGCCTGGCCCTTCACCACTGGCACGCGCAGGACGCCCAGGACCCGACCCGCCATCGCGGCCCCGTGCCCCAGGATCCGGCCGAGCGGCGTGCCCCGGCGGATCTCTCCCAGGAGCTCCAGTGCCCGGGCGCCGTCCCCGAACTGCATCAGTCCTGCCTCGGCGGCAACGCCCAGCGCGGCCCCCACATCGATCGTGTCCAGCCCCAGGTCGCTGATTTCCCAGTTCAGCCGGGCCACCGTATCCAGGTCGGCAATGCCCAGGTTCGACCCCAGGAGGCCGATGGTCTCGTATTCCAGCGGCGAGACGATGGCCTTGCCGTCTTCGCCGCCATACGTGTTAGAGCATTGGATGACGCAGCCGACCATGCAGGCGTGGGTGGTCTCGCTCTCACCGCCCCGCCGGAGCAGCAGGTCGCGCATGTGCTCGCCGCTTATCGTCTCGGCCCCCTCGAACTGGCCGCTGGTGAAGTTTCGGGTCGGCAGGCCGCCGAACGCATTGCACGTCCGCACCATGGCGGGCGTGCCGTACTCCTGGTAGGTCTTGGTCTGCGGATGATCCAGCGTGTTCTTGGTGAAGAGCTTCTGCGCCTGCTTGAACGCCTCGCGATTGGCGATGGGCGGCTTCTGCCCACCCGTATCGTCGAAGATGATGGCCTTGAGCCGCTTGGACCCCATCACGGCGCCCAGGCCGCCCCGCGCCGCGATGCGCGAGGGAACATTGTCCTTGTCCAGGTTCTGGATCCCGGCCGCCGAGAGCAGCATCTCGCCGGCCGGCCCGATGAGGGCGATGGCCACCTTGTCCCCATAGCGCTTCAGCAGCCGGGAAGCGCCCTCGAAGACAGCGAGGCCCGCCATGTCTTCGGCGGGCTCGAAGCGCGCGCCCGCGAGACTCAGGTGGAGGACCCACCACCCGGACCCGCCGCCGCCGTTTCGCGGCATCTGGTCCTCGATGATCAGGGCCTTCATCCCCATGTTGGTCATGTGCAGACCGGTGGAGCCGCCGGCGTTGGCCTCTTTGATCCCGCGGGTCATCGGGCTCTTGGCGCCGAACGAGAGGCGGTCGCAGCTTGAGAGCATGTGCCCTACGAGCAGGCCGGGGGCCAGGACCATCTTGTTGTGCGGGCCGAGCGGCTCGCACGTCGCCGGCACTTCGTCCAGCAGGATGCGCGCCGAGAGACCGCGTCCGCCCAGACGGGACCAAGCCTCGGGCACGGGTTCACGCTTCAGGGATCGCTCGCGCAAATTGACGCGCCAGACTTGCATGGCCCTTTCTCCTTCTGTCTGGGAACCTCACCTGGCCAGGGAAGCAATCCTTCCCACTGACGGAGACCCCGCTCTCGCACCATCAAATCTGTCGCACACCGGGGCTCCCTTCCACGGAATGAACGTCTTCAGAATGCCTCTCTATTGATGGTCCGTCAAGAGGCGCCCGCGTGCTGTTGCTCATATAGGAACAATGCGGCGGCTCCGAGCACGCCCGACTCCTTCGTGAGGGCGGAGCGGACGATGCGGGTCCGGTCGAAGGCGGCTTCGAACGCATAGAACCTGGCCCACCGTGTGACCGGCTCCACCAGGATCTCCCCTGCCTCCATGACCCCACCGCCCAGCACGATCATTTCAGGATTGCACAGATT
>CAZXXV010000054.1:0-1823 GCA_964644725.1 uncultured bacterium | reverse complement strand
TTCAGGATCAGGCCACCGCCGATGCTGGTCCCCACCGCGATCATGGCCACGTGACGGAATCCGCGCGCCTGGCCGAACGTCCACTCCCCGAGGGTGAGGGCATTGACATCGTTGTCCACGACGACGGGGAGGCCGGTTCGTCCCCGGAGAATGCGGCCCAGGGCGAGGCCCCGGAACTCCGGGATGTTCTGGATGTCCTCCCCGATCGTCCCGGTGCCCACGTCGATGACGCCCGGGGCGCCGATGCCGACGCCCAGGAGCGGATGGTTGAGCTTACGAGCATCCTCTGCGAGGCCCCCCACGACCTCCAGGAGGTTCTGCAAGACTCCCTCGCCGCGGCCCAGCCGGTCGGTGGGGACGGCGCGGGAGTACTGGACCATCCCCCCGGGATCCACCAGGCCGCCCGCCAGGGTGGCCCCCCCCAGATCCACGCCGATGATGACGCCAGCGCTGGGCGCAGTCATGCGCGATTCTCCAGGACGGCGGCAAGATCCCCGTAGGCAATACACCGGACGCCGGCCGCCTTTAGCGCGTCCTTCACCCGGGGATCACAGAGCGCGCGCAACTCGACCTCCCGTTGGACACAGTAACTACTCGCGGAGAGCGCGCCATCCGCGTATCCCGGATGGCACATCAGCTCGGTAACACCTGGCGGGAGCCTGCGGAGGAAATCGATGAGGCGCGCGGGTTGCCAGAAGGCATCCGGTCCCACATCGCCCACCGCCTGATCCACGGCCGGCAGATGGCGCCCCCGGATGCGATGCGCCAACTCCGGCGTCAGCGCCCGCAGCGGGATGCCCAGCCCTTCGGCGAGATCGAGTGCCACCTCGAAGACCCGGGCATGCCGGTGCACATGATGGTGGGTGTCCAGATGGGTGGGACGCCTCCCGAACACGCCCGCGAATCGCTCGGCCTGGGCGGCCCACTCGGCCCGGATCTCCGACGGCTCGCCGACCGCTCCAACCCGGGCACGGTCCCGGACGAAGCGGGCATTGCCATCCACGAGCGAGGGCACGCGTTGCGAAGGCAGGACGGGTGGGCCGAAGGTGAGATTGAGGTGCAATCCCAGCCCCAATCGAGGGGCTTCGCATGCGAGTTCCCGGCTCCGCTCAAGGCCGGGGAGATTGACCATGACTGTCGTGCTGGTCACGATGCCGTGCCGGTGGGCCGTGAGGATCCCCCGGCTCACACCCTCGGTCAGATTGAAGTCATCCGCGTTGACGATGAGGAACGGCGGCACTGATTACCCTTTCTGCGCGCAGAGGATGAAGCGTGGGCAGGTTGCCGGGCGCCCCGCCGGCAGGATGCCCTCGGTATCCAGGGGGCGAATGTACTCCAGCCGCTCCCGCGCGATGCGAGGGAAGGGTTGTTCTTCTCGCGCCACGACCCGCGGGCCCAAGCCGACAACCCGCAACTTTTCCAGTGCCCGCTCTACTCCCAGAAACCCGAAGAGGGTAAACACCAGGCGGCCTTGGGGCTTGAGATATATCGGGGCCTCGTGGATAATCCGATCCAGGACGGCCCAGCCATCCGGCCCGCCGTTGTCCACGCGGGATTGGGCATCGTCCCATTCCCGGTCGGGCGGAGTCGGCATCTGGGGCGGGTTGGTGGCGATCACATCGAAGGCCTCACCGTTCACCGCGGCGAAGAGGTCGCCGGCCCGAACCTCGAGGCGGTCGGCGACCCCGTTGAGGAGCGCGTTGGCCCGCGTGCATTCACTGCAGGCGGGCACAACGTCCGTCGCCACCACCCGATGCCCTCGGCGGGCAGCCAGGATCCCGATCAAGCCGGCGCCTGCCCCCAGGTCCAAGACCACGTCGCCA
>CAZXXV010000053.1:0-13146 GCA_964644725.1 uncultured bacterium | reverse complement strand
GGAAATAGGGGACGTTGCGGCTTTAGTGGCTTTGTGGCATTCTGCTTTGTAATCGCAGTCACACGGAGGGACCATGCCGCGCGGACCACGCCTGGATGCGCCGGGAGCCTTACATCACGTGATGGCGCGGGGCCTGGATCGCCAGACCATCTTCCGGAATGACCGTGATCGAGAGGACTTCGTGCGCCGACTCGCGGACTTGGCGCATGCCGGCGCGCTGGTCGTGTATGCCTGGGCGCTCCTGCCGAACCACTTCCATCTTCTGGTTCGGACTGCGAATCGACCTCTCCCTCGGGCGATGCGCTCCCTCCTGACAGGGTACGCGGGAGCCTTCAATCGCCGGCACCGGCGGAGCGGGCACCTCTTCCAGAACCGGATAGGTAAGATCACGCCAGAGGCCCTCCTGGGAGGGGGGCGCCGCCGCGACGTGTCTCACGCGCGGGACGGGCTGGCCTACCTGTGGGTGGGGGTGCTAGGGCGTAGCGGGCGCGAGGTCGCCCAGGAATTGCGGATCCGGCCGGAGTCAATCTACAAAGGTGCCCGGCGCGGAGAGAAAGAGCAGCAGCGCTGGCGGCGCGCGTTGGGGGTTTAGCGTAAAGCCACTAAAGCCGCAACGTAACCTAACACAGACTCATCTGCGCACGACTCTGCCCAGATTTGGCCAAGTCGAGACAGACGAGATCTACATCGGGCTGGACAAGCGAGGTGCGCACTACGTATTCCCTGTCCAGGCGAAGGGTGGGAATGATTCGATTAGTGTTGTCCAGATCGAACAGGATATCGCAGTCTGCGCGGCCAAATTCCCCGCGCTCATTTGCCGGCCCATCGCCGCCCAATTCATGGCGGATGATTTCATTGCACTCTTCGAATTGGAGGAGGGCGAGCAAGGTATTGCCATCTCGTCAGAAAGACACTACCGGCTAGTTCCTGGCGAGGAAGTCACGACGGATGACCTCAAGGTCTATCGGAGACGCCAAGATTGACCCTGCCGCCGTACGGGCTGACCCCGACCGCGCCTCTTTTTTCAAAGGGCTGAAGCGAAAAGACGTTCTCCGCTTACTTCCCTTGCGTGAGCGTGCCGCTTTCGCGTTAGACCCCTGAGATCCGCGCCCTCCCTCACTGATGCATCTGAGGAATGACGGACCTCTTTCGGCGCTTCCTGAGGCCGGATGTCCCACCCCCGCCCAAAGCTGAGCTAGCCTCCCCATCGAAGGAGCTCGAAGAAAGAAAACGCCTATAGAGCGTTGCGGCATTCGTGGCATTCTGATACTCTTCCCAAACATGCCGCGTGGGCTGGGCATGGGTGGCAGTTGATCCGGCCGCGATCAGGGGGAACGACCGACCGTGAAGGGTGAGGGCGCCGGCGAGAAAGCGAGTAGTGGGATGAGATTCTTCTGGCAGCCGCCGGAAAACTGCTGGCTGTTATGAGGCGCCGGGCGCTGACCCGGGTCGCTGGCAGGCTTGGGGCCTTCGCCCTCCGCCTGTGGTTTTCCACGATCCGCCTGCGGTGGTATGGGGGAAGACACATCCATCCGGACCCCTGCAAGAGGGGAAATGCCATTTACGTCTTCTGGCACCAGCGGCTGCTGGCCTTTGCCTACACCCATGCCCGCTTCGGGGCGCGCGTCTTGATCAGCCAGTCCAGGGACGGCGAGATAATCGCTCGCATAGCGGAGCGCCTTGGTTTCGTCGCTATTCGTGGGTCGAGCCGCCGGGGAGGGAGTGAGGCTGTGCGCACACTCCTAGAGGAGGCCAGCGGCGGGCACGACTTCGGCATCACCCCTGACGGGCCGACGGGGCCGCCCGGGACCTTCAAGGTAGGTCCGGTCTATCTTGCGTCCCAGAGCGGCCTCCCCATCGTTCCGATCACCGTAACGTACCACCGGTTCTGGCGATTGAACAGTTGGGACGGCTTCCAGCTTCCCTGGCCCTTCACGTGGGGGGTCATCCACACCGGCGCACCGGTATCGGTGCCCCCCGGGCTCGATGCATCCGGGATTGAGTCCTGGCGTCTGCGCCTCGAAGCGACCCTGCAGACCCACACCCGGGTCACGGATGAGCGCGTCGAGGAGTTCTACCGACGCGGCCAGCCTCGCCGGGATCTATAATTGGAGGAGGATCCGTTTCGCGCGGGAGGCGTCCGGGGATCGCATGCGCCCTGGGATTGATGTTGGACGAGGAGCTGCAACTGCCGCATCGGAATAGCAGGCCAGGAAGCGCGCCGGTTCCGGTTGCGTGCGTGTTTTAAGGAGACACAGATGGAACAGCGGAGGTTGGGGCGGACGGGACAGATGAGCACGGTGGTGGCCTTCGGCTCTGCCGGGATCGGGCGGGTGGACCAGGATGTGGCGGATCGCGCCATCCAGACAGCGCTGGACTACGGCGTCAACCACATTGACGTGGCGCCAACCTACGGCGACGCCGAGCTGCGACTGAAGCCATGGATGCCCCGGATCCGGGACAAGATCTTCCTGGGCTGCAAGACCGCCCAGCGCACCCGCGACGCCGCCAAGGCAGAGCTGCGCCGCTCCCTGGAGCGGCTCGGAACGGATCGGCTGGACCTGTACCAGCTTCATCGCGTCTGCAACCTGCACGAACTGGACGAGTGCACGGCGAAGGCTGGGGCGCTCGAGGCCCTCATCGAGGCGCGCGAAGAGGGGATCGTGCGCTGGATGGGCATCACTGGCCACGCGCACGACGCGCCCCGGACACTTCTGGAGGCCCTGCGACGGTTTCCGTTCGATACGGTGATGTTCCCCCTGAATTTCGTCCTGTGGGCGATACCTGAGTATCGGCGGGATGCATCGAAGCTTTTGGAGTACTGTCGTCGGAACGACGTTGGGGTCCACATCATCAAGACGCTCGCCAAGGACCCGTGGGGCGATCGTCCTAAGACGCACACCACCTGGTACGAGCCGTTCACGGAACAGGGGATCATCGACCAGGCGGTCGCTTTCGTTCTGTCTCAGCCGGTCACGACGCTGTGCAGCGTCGGCGACGTGACGGTGCTGCCGAAGTTCCTCGCGGCGGCTGAGCGTTTTCGCCCCCTGACTGCCGAGGCCCAGGAAGCGCTGGTGGCGACCGCACACCAGTACCACTCGCCCTTCGTCGGTTCCTGGGCCTGAGTGATGGCGCAGGCAGATCATTCTCGCATAATGGCGACCTGTGCCAATTCGCTCTGGAGATTGGGTTAGCAGTCGGGGCGAGATGGAGCCAGGACTGCGAGGATTCCCGTGGGAATCATCCTGTTCGATCTGGACGGCACCTTGACCGACGCGAGAGAAGGGATCGAGCGATGCCTTCGCTATGCGCTACGGTCGGTTGGCCTCACTGTGCCCTGCGACTCCGATCTCACACGATTCATCGGCCCCCCGCTGCGTGAATCGTTTTCGGAACTCTTGGGCAATCCGAGCGAAGAGACAATTGACGAGGCGCTTCGGCGCTACCGGGAACGGTTCGAAGCAAAGGGCATGTACGAGAACAGGGTCTATCCTGGGATCGTCGAGATGCTGAAGCAGATTGTCGCCATGAGCTGGCGTGCCTACGTCGTAACCTCTAAACCGACGGTATATGCGCAACGAATCGTCAGCCACTTCCAGTTGATCAACTTCTTCGCCGCGGTGTGTGGAAGCCAGTTGGACGGAAGGTTGGCCAGGAAGGGTGAGCTTATCAGGCACGTCATGGATGAGGAGTCCATCCCGCCCGGGCAGGCGATTGCTGTGGGTGATCGGTCCGAGGATATTCGAGGGGCACGCGCAAATGGCATGGATTCCATTGGAGTAACGTATGGATATGGCGGTCGCCAGGAGCTGGAGAACGCCGGTGCAACCTGGATCTGTGACAGCCCGGCGTCGGTACTAGAGGTCTTGAGGACTCGCTTCGGGAATTCCTGCGAGATTCGGTAGGCCCGGGAAAAGGGAGGTCTTCCTGATCGGAGGGGAGGCTATGCAGGTCGGCAAAGAGCCCGAACGCCCCTATGAGGTCGAGCGATCCGCCCGTCACGCGGAGCGGCCAGGATTTCGCATCAACGAGCTGCAGATCAGCCCGAGCCAGCAGGTCCCCTGGCACTACCACACCAACGTCCAGGACACGTTCTTCGTCTTGCAAGGAAGGATATGCGTCAGCCTGCGAGATCCAGAAGAGCAGGTTCACCTTGCGCGAGGCGAGACGTACACGGTGCGACCGCGGCGGCCCCATCGCGTGACGAACGCAGGGGAGGGGGCGGCGATCTTTCTGGTGCTCCAGGGCTTCGGCGAGTACGATTTCATTCCCGTGCCGTGAGGTGTTGGCCCGGGCCGCCTCCCAGCGGTCTCGGGGCGTTTCCGAAGGGGTGGCGATGGTTCACGAGCCTCTTGCTGGATACGAGGACTGATCCCGAGTGGACATCTTCTCGCTGCTGGACGAGTTGCAGACCATCGCCCGGAACGGGCTCTCCTTTACGACGAATCCCTACGATCGGGAGCGATTTCAACGTCTCCTCACTCTGGCCACGGAGTATTACGGCCAGGCCCTGGACCTCCCGCCCGCCGACGTCCGGCAACGGCTCGTCGGCGAGCTGGGCTACATCACGCCGAAGGTCGGCGCGGAGGCTGCGATCTTCGATATTGAGGGGCGGATCCTTCTCGTCCAGCGATCGGATGACGGGTTGTGGTGCCTGCCGTGTGGTTGGGTCGAGCCTAACGAATCGCCTGAAGAGGCCGCTGTCCGTGAGGCGAGGGAAGAGACGGGCCTGGAGGTCCAGCCCCGGCAACTCGTGGACGTGTTCACCCGGAAGCCGAATACGGGGCACGGCCCGCACACCGCTGTTGCGGTCGTCTATCTCTGCGACGTGGTAGGAGGAACGCCGGAACCACGGTCGCACGAGGTGATGGAGGTACGGTACTGGCGGATCGAGGAGGTGCCCGGCTGGCACGAGCTGCACCAGCGATACGCCGAGGCAGCCCATGCCGCCTGGAAAAAGGCGCAGGCCGGCCACACACGTGCTTGAGGGCTGAAGCCCTCACTGGGAAGGGGAGGCGCGATGGATTGGGAGAAGCGGTACGCAGGGCGGATGGGACGGGTTCAACCGTCGCCGATAATGGACCTCATCCGGCTGATGTCCCAGCGCCAGGTCATCAACTTTGCTTCGGGCCTGCCGGATCCTGCCGGATTCCCGGTGAAGGCCCTCCAGGAGGCGGCGGAGAGGATCCTCACCGAGGACTGGCGAGGAGGCCTTCAGTACGGAGAGGCAGATGGTTACCGTCCCCTTCGGGAGTGGGTGGCGGCAGACCTGACCAGCCAAGGGGTGCCGACAGAGACGGCGCAGGTCCTCATCGTGAGCGGTTCGCAGCAAGGCATTGACCTGGTCGCCCGCGCCTTCCTCCAGCCGGGGGACGTCGTCCTGACCGAAGAGCCCAGCTACCTGGCAGCCCTGCAGGTCTTCGCCTCGTTTGAAGCGAACGTTCGACCCATCTGCACGGACGAAGGAGGCCTGGACCCCGATGCTGCGGCTGCCGCTCTCAGGCAACCTGGCGTGAAGCTTCTCTATACCATGCCAAACCACCAGAATCCTTCGGGAACGACACTCGCCGACGACCGGCGCCGCAGCCTGCTGAAGGCAGCGGCAGCGGCGGGAGTTCCCATTCTGGCCGACGAGGCCTACGTCCATCTCCGCTATGATCCGGGTGAGCCGGGCCTCTTGGCCGCAGCAGACCCCGATGTGCCGATCCTGACGGTGGGCACGTTCAGCAAGACCATTGCCCCCGGGCTCCGGGTCGCGTGGATCGCAGGGCCGGCCTCGGTCGTCGAACGTCTCGCGCTCTTGAAGCAGGTGACGGACCTGCACGCCAATTCCTTCACCCAGCGTGTGGTCCACCGGTACGTCAGTGCCGGGCACCTCCCGGCCCAGGTGGCACACCTGCGGAATGTCTACCGCGAGAAACGGGACGCCTTTCTTCGTGCGCTGGAGCGGCGACTGGCTGGACGGGCCACCTGGACCCGCCCAGCGGGCGGGATGTTCCTGCTCTTCCGCCTCCCAGCCGGCCAGTCGGCGACCGCCCTGCTGTCGAAGGCACTGGATCAGGGGGTCGCCTACGTCCCCGGCGCTCCGTTTTTCCCGGCGGGCGGGGGGGAGGAAACGATGCGACTCAACTTCGTCAGCCCGCCCCTGGCCGATATCGACGAAGGCGTGGCCCGGCTGGTGAGGGTGATCGAGCGGTAACGGTCATCGAACGGGAAACCGTCAGCGCATCTCCCTATGGCGAAAGCGAAGCTATGTCGGGCATTCATCCGATCCAGCTTGGTGAACAGCGGGCACATTGGACAGGGCCGCTCTTGATAAGCGCCAAGGCGAGGCCTCCTGCCCGAGAAAGGACCACGACATGAGCTCGATCATTGATGCGCACCTGCACGTGTGGGACGAAACCGCGGCCGGGAGACAGACGGAGGCAATGCCCAAGGGGAACTACAGCCCGCAGGCCCAGGCTTCCGTCGAGCTGTTCATGGATTACATGGACGAGGCCGGCGTCGAAAAGGCGGTCTTTGTCCAGCCCTGGTTCTATCACTGGGACAACTTATACATGGTGAAATGCGTCCAGCGGTACCCGGACCGGTTCCGGGGGGTCTGCGTGATTGACCCGCGAGGTCCGGGCGCGCCCGCGGCCCTGAAGAAGTGGCGTGCCGAGGGCGCGACCGGCATACGGCTACGATCTTTCCGTAGGGACGAGGGCGGCGGGCTCGGACCATGGCTTGGGACCGAGGAAACCATGCCCCTGTGGGAAGCGATCGCCGAGACCGGCACCATCGTCTGCGTGCTGGATGTAGGCGCTGATCTGGCCAGGCTGCCTGGACTGTTGAAGCGATTTCCCGGGGTGCGGGTGGTGATTGACCACCTCAACAACCCTATTCCCAAAGCGGGACTGCGCCAGCCGGCGTTTGCCGCCGTTCTCGACCTGGCCAGCCAGCCCACCGTCTTCGTCAAGCTCTCCGGGTATCACCACTGGTGTGAAGAGCGCTACCCGTACCGGGATGGCATGCCCTTCGTCGAGGCTGCCGTCAAAGCCTTTGGCGCGGACCGCTGCATGTGGGGATCGGACTTTCCTCACGTCCTCGCCGGGTGCGGATATGTACGTAACCGGAACTTCCTGTCGCGTGAGGCGAAGTTCCTCTCCAAGGGTCAACTGGAAGCGATCATGGGCGGGACCGCAGAGCGGCTCTGGTTCGGATAGCTCTGGCCGTTGGCAGTTTTCAACGAGGGGAGAATGTAAATGGAACCACCCGAAGAGGTACGACGCTGGATCAGCGAACTGGTGGGGGTAGCGCCTGAGGGGGATCGCCTCTCACGGCCTCTCGAGGCCTGGGCGGTGCTTGGGCCGGCGCTAGCGGCCGTGCACGGGGCGACCATCCCGGTGGAGACAGAGCCGGCCACTCAGATGGTGTTCCCTGAGCTGGAAGGGCCCCAATCAGAGGGGAGCCGTGGCAATCAGCAATGAGGCGTAGAAGGAGACGGCCGCGATGAGGCAGCCGTGGGAACTGACGCTGGCCGATGCCAGCGAAATGATTTGTAAGGGGACGCTGTCGCCAGTAGAACTCACCCGATCCGTCCTTGACCGGATCTCTGCGGTGGAGCCGCGCGTCCTGGCTTGGGCGCGGACGCTGCCGCAGCAGGCGATGGCCGAGGCGGAGCGATTAGATTGGCTCCTTCGGCAGGGAACATACCTCGGGCCGCTCCACGGCATCCCGGTTGGCATCAAGGACATCTATTACACGGTGGGCGTCGAGACGGCCGCGGGATCGAAGATCCTCGCCGGATTCGTCCCGACATTCGATGCAACCGTCGTGCGGCGACTGCTCGAAGCCGGCGCGATCTTGCTGGGCAAGACGGCCACGACGGAGTTCGCCTATGCCGACCCGGCAGCGACCCGCAACCCCTGGAACCCGGGGCATACGCCCGGCGGCTCGAGCAGCGGCTCGGCCGCGGGGATGTCCGCGGGCATGTGCCTCGGCGCCTTCGGCACCCAGACCGGGGGCTCCATCGTTCGCCCCGCCGCGTTCTGTGGGGTGGTGGGCCTCAAGCCGACCTACGGACGGGTCAGTCGGTATGGCATCATCCCCTTTGCATGGTCCCTCGACCATCCTGGCCCGATAGCGAAGACGGTGCGGGATGCCGCTGTGCTACTCGCTGCAGTGGCGGGGCCGGACCCCAATGATCCGAGTGCGGCAGCCCAGCCCGTGCCACCGTATGCCGAGGGGCTGGGCGGGCCACTCCACGGGCAGGCCGCGGGGATTCCGGACCGGTACTTCCCCGAGCGATCGAGCCCGGCCGTGGCGACATCCTTTCAAGAGGCGATGCGCGTGCTGGAGAAGCTCGGGATGCGGATTCGCGAGGTAAAGCTGCCGGAATGCTTCGAGGCCGGCGTGGAGGCGGGGCGCGTCATCATGCACGCGGAGGGCGCGGCATTCCATCGTGACTGGTTCAAGACGCGGTGGGAGGACTATGGGCCGAAGCTTGCCGGGCTGATCGAGGCGGGCCTGCTGATCCCGGCGGCGTCGTACCTCCGTGCCCAGCAGGTCCGGTCCGTGGCCATTGCGGCCATGCGCCGCCTCTTGACCGAGGTGGATGTGCTGGTCACGCCGGCGGCGCCTGGCCCTGCGCCGGAGGGTCTCGGTTCCACGGGAGACTCGGTGTTCAATACGCCCTCCAGCACGTTCGGGCTCCCAGCCTTGGGGCTGCCGATGGGCTTTGCTCCCTCGGGCCTCCCCCTAGGGCTGCAGATCATGGGCCGACCCTTCGAAGAGTGCACGGTTCTGCGGGTGGGCGCGGCCTACGAGGCTGCCACCCCCTGGCACGAGCAGCGACCCACGCTCTAACTGCGGGATGCGGGAAGCCGGCGGGGCGGTTCCAAAGTCCGGAGAAGAAGCGCCCCGCAGGGCCCTGAGGAGAGGCAGAGCGATGATCCGGATCAGTCGAGAGCACATCGTCTACTCGCTCGACAAGGCACATCCACCCGTGGTCACAGTTGACCCGAGGACGGAGATCTGCTTTGAGACCTGGGACGCCCGCACCGGAACGGTGCAGAAGGAAAGCGACCTCCTCGTCAAGCCGCATCCCAAGGGGCCGAACCCCGCCACGGGCCCTGCGTATGTCCGCGGGGCCGTCCCCGGCGACGCCCTGATCGTGGAGATCCTCGACGTCAAGCTCGCCGCTCGCGGGTACACCGGGATCCGGCCCCGGCAGGGTGTCTTGGGCCACCTGATCGGCGATTACCGGACGAAAATGTTCGACATCGTGGATGGTATGGTCGTCTTCAATGACCGGATCCGTTTCCCGGTGCGTCCGATGGTAGGGGTTATCGGCACGGCCCCGGCCGGCGAGGGCGTGGGCACGCTTCACCCAGGTCCACATGGGGGCAATATGGACCACAATGATGTCCGTGTCGGCGCCCGCGTGCACCTGCCGGTCTTCGTGCCCGGGGGGCTTCTGGCCATCGGCGACGTTCACGCCTCCATGGGTGACGGCGAGGTCTCGATCACTGCCCTTGAGATCTGTGGCGAGGTCACGGCGCGGGTGGACCTGGCCAAAGGAGAGGGTATCGCGCGGCCCTGGATCGAGTTCCCCGATTGCTGGATCTCGACCGGCGATGGGCCTACGATCGGTGACGCGATCCGGGTGGCTTGCGAGGAGATGGCGAAGTTGCTGCAGCGACATCTGGGGCTCTCTGTGGATGACGCCTACTTGCTCCTCAGCATCCGTGGGGACGTGAAGGTCTCGCAATGCGCTGACCCTTCGATGGTTGCTGCCACGGCCCGCGTCGTCATGCCCAAGTTCTGATTGGATGTGACGCCACCGAAGACGGGTTCTCCAGGATGAGCCAGAGGAGACTGACGATTTCCACGCTTCCGGGGCGGCTGGCCGTGTGCGGGCTTGACCCTGGGGAACAGGTGCCGGCTTGGGCGTCGTCCGGGTCGTTCACTTCAGTGACGCGAACGGAGGAAGAACTCTCGGTCGTTTGCGCTGAGGACGCCGTTCCCGATCGAGTGAAATGTGAGAAGGGCTGGAGGTGCCTGCGGATTCGAGGACCGCTGGCCTTTTCCGAGACCGGCGTGTTATCCTCCCTTTCTGCTCCGCTGGCGAGGGCCGGTATCAGCATCTTCGTGGTGTCCACCTATGACACCGACAACATCCTGGTGAAGGAGGAACGCCTCGGAGCGGCGCAGGCGGCCCTAGTTTCGGAGGGGCACACGATTGAGTAACGACTGGAAGGGTGGCGGAGGCGCGCCAGGGGTTGTTCGGGCATGGCTCTTGTGTGAGAATGCCCCGTGAACGTCCGGAGCTTGCCGGAAAAGCGGCCAGTTGTAGTGTGTCGCCACGACTATGCCCGGTATCGGTGGGGAGGGTCGTGCGCTTAGGAGGGATGCGATGAAGGTCAAAGAGATCATGCGAAAGCCGATCGCGACACTTTTGCCGGACACGTCTGCGAAGGAGGCACTCGACCGCATGCGGGCGCTGGGGGTCACCTCGTTGCCCGTCCAGGACCAGAGCGGATTCTTCCTGGGGATCGTGCAGGTGGCGGACATTGCGCGCCAGATTGCAAGCGACGAGGCGGAAGGGGCGGTCGCGATCAAGGATCGGTTCTCGCGCTCAGCGGTGACGGCCACATCCGAGATGGATGTGGGGCGCCTGGCGGAGATGATGCGGTACAAGAGCCTCGAGAATGTCATGGTCCTGGAGGCGAGACACCTCGTGGGCGCAGTCTCTCTGGAGATGGCCTGCGCCGCGGCGGGGCCGTCACAGGCAGGAGGCTAGGGATGGAGCAGCGGAGACTCGGAACGCAGGGGCTGGTCGTGTCGGCCCTCGGCCTCGGTTGCATGGGCATGTCCGAGTTTTATGGAACGCCCGACGAGCAGGAATCGCTCGCCACGATTCATCGGGCCCTGGAGCTGGGGGTCAATTTCCTGGACACCGCCGATGCGTATGGGCCGTTCAAGAACGAGGTGCTAGTGGGAAGGGCGATCAAGGGACGGCGCGACCAGGTCGTCCTCGCCACCAAGTTCGGGAACCAGCGGCTCCCGGATGGAAAGTGGGGCCCAGTGAACGGCCGCCCGGAATACGTGCGCCAGGCTTGTGAGGCCTCCCTCAAACGCCTCGGGGTGGAAGTCATCGACCTCTACTACCAGCACCGCGTCGATCCCACGGTGCCGATCGAGGACACTGTCGGGGCGATGGCTGAGTTGGTGCGCCAGGGCAAGGTGCGCTACCTCGGGCTCTCGGAGGCGGCGCCGGCGACCATCCGGCGGGCGCACGCCGTCCATCCGATCACGGCCCTCCAGACCGAGTACTCGCTGTGGAGCCGCGATCCGGAAGACGAGATCCTCCCCACCATCCGCGCCCTCGGCATCGGCTTTGTGCCCTACAGCCCGCTTGGCCGTGGGTTTCTCACGGGCCGGTTCCGGCGGGCCGAAGATCTGTCGAGGGAGGATCACCGGGTCAATATGCCGCGCTTCCAGGGGGAGAACTTTCAAAAGAACCTGCCGATCGTCGAGCGGATCACGGCAATCGCGGCCGAGAAATCCGTGACCCCGGCGCAGCTCGCCCTGGCCTGGGTTCTGGCCCAGGGGCGGGATATCGTCCCGATCCCCGGCACCAAGCGGCGTACCTACCTGGAGCAGAACGTCGCCGCCCTCGCCGTCAGGCTGACGAGCGAGGACCTGCGGCGCATCAACGAGGTCGTGCCGAAGGGGGCGGCCGCTGGCGCCCGCTACGGCGACATGAGCCGGGTCAATTTGTAGGTTCCTTGCCCGGGACGCGAGAGCCGAGCGTTCATCCTTGTGATGGAGGGTAGGGTCATCATGATGGAGTACACTGGACCCATCTGCGTCCTCTGCGGCGTGAAGGCGTGCACCGCCGAGCCGGACAGCAAGAAACCTCCGGCGTTCTGCCCCATGCCCGTCGAGGCCGAGCTGTTCGAAGAGGTCGAGCGTGCGTACCTGGAACGGGAAGATTTGCGAAAGCTCGCCATCGAGTCGGCCCGGACGGAGGCTGCCGGATACTGCCGCAGCACCCGCGTCGAGGAGATCATGGACTTTGCCCGCCGGATGGGGGCAAGGAAGCTGGGCATCGCCCACTGCGTCGGCCTCATGCAGGAGGCAAAGGTGGCGCGGGACATCTTCGTGGCCGGCGGCTTCGAGGTGTATACCGTGTGCTGCAAGGCAGGCTCCATTGACAAGGAGAAGATCGGGCTGCGGGACGACGAGAAAGTGCGCCCGGGTCAGTACGAGGCCATGTGCAGCCCGGTGGGGCAGGCCGCCTTGCTAGCCAAGGTGGGGACCCAGCTCAATGTCGTGATCGGCCTATGCGTCGGCCACGACAGCCTGTTCTTCATGCACTCCAAGGCCCCCACCACGGTCCTGGTCGCCAAGGACCGGGTATTGGGACATAACCCGGTTGCCGCGCTGTACACCAGCCACTCGTACTACCGACGGTTGACGGAAGCGAAGCTCGAATAGGATGGGATTTCCGCACATGCATGGGAGGGAACGCTCATGAACCGGCAAGACATCCTCACGCTGTATGAGTACAACGCCTGGGCCAATGCACGGGTCCTCGGGGCCGTCGAACCGCTCACCCCCGAGGCGTTCCTGCGGGACCTGAAGAACAGCTTTCCGTCGGTGCGGGACACGCTGGCCCACATTCTAGGCGCCGAGTGGATCTGGCTGCGCCGGTGGCACGGCGAGTCGCCATCACAGATCCTCCCCGCGACCGACTTTCCCAGCCTGGGCAGCCTGAAAGACCGGTATGCCGCGGTCGAGAAAGAGAGGCGCGCGTTCCTGGAGGGCCTTTCCGAGGAACGCTTGGCACAGCCTTTCCAGTACAAAGACATGGCGGGAAAGGCACACTCCCTGCTTCTCGTTCACAGCCTGCAGCACGTCGTGAATCACGGAACGTACCACCGGGGCCAGATCACCACCATGCTCCGGCAGCTTGGTGCGACTCCCGTGAGCACCGACATGAGCCGGTTCTATCTGGACCGGGCGGCCGGGAAGTAGAACCGGTGCCGGGCCGGAGGCGGTTCGGGGCATCCATGAAACGAAACATTGCAGTTCTCTCGGCAAGCGCGCCAAGACTTGCTGGGCCTTTCGCAGGAAAAACCGGGGAGCTGGCGGGAATAG
>CAZXXV010000052.1:0-13200 GCA_964644725.1 uncultured bacterium | reverse complement strand
TCCCGCCCGACCTGGGAATCGTGGCAGATGCCAAGCTGGCCGTGGAGGCGCTCCTTCGGGTGGCCAAGGAGATGACCCGACCGCGCTCGCCCAGCGAGTGGTCGAAGAAGGCGGAGGACTACAAGCGTCGCTTCCTCCGCAAGATGGATTTCGAAGGCGTGCCCATCAAACCCATGCGAGTCTTCAAGGAGGTCAACGAGTTCTTCGACGCCGACACGGTATTTGTGACCTCGATCGGCCTGACCCAGATCTGGTCCGGGCAGTTCCAGGAGATCCAGAAGCCCGGGACCTACTTCTGCTGCGGCCAGGCCGGCCCCCTCGGCTGGGAGGTGCCGACCTGCATCGGCATGAAGCTGGGCAAGCCCAACGCCCAGGTGGTGGGAGTCGTGGGCGACTACGGGTTCCAGTTCATGCTGGGGGATTTGGCCACGGCTGTCCAGAACCACGTGCCCTACGTGATGCTCATGCTGAACAACGGGTACCTGTCACTGATCCGCCAGCCCTCGAAGTACATCTACGAGACGAACTATGCCGTGGACATCGGGTACGGCGACGGGTTCGGCCCCGATTTCGTCAAGCTCATGGAGGCCTTCCACGCCCTGGGCAAGCGGGTGGAGCGCCCCGAGGACATCAAGCCGGCGCTGGCGTGGGCCGTCCGGGAATCCAATCGCCTGAAGGTCCCGGCCCTGGTGGAGGTCCGGGTGGAGCGGGAGACCGACGCCGCCATGGGCGTGTCCATCGACAAAATCATCGAGCGGGAGCCGGTGATCGACCTCCCGGCCCCGGAGCCGGTCCCGGCGACCACCGCGACCCGCTAGATGCGCGGTCGACTAATCATTCGGGGGGAGGGGGGATGGGTAACAACGCCAGCCCATTGCCGGCGATGGGCTGACGTTTTTTCTCGCGGCCGGGCAAGCGCCGGTCCGATGCGTGGCTGTTTCACGTTCCGCGTTCTGCTAACTGAGGTTTCTCGGTTCTTCTCCGTGTGGGAGGTGTTCGATGGCTTCGAAGAGTGGACGCCATTTCCTCCAGATCCCGGGGCCGACGAACGTGCCCGACCGCATCCTGCGCGTCTTGGCCCGGCCCACCATTGATCATCGCGGGCCGGAGTTCGCGCGACTCGCCCGCGAAGTGATCGAGGGGCTTCAGCAGGTGTTCAAGACTTCCGGCGCGGTGGTGATCTACCCTTCGTCCGGAACCGGGGCGTGGGAGGCGGCGCTCGTGAATACCCTGTCGCCGGGAGACAAGGTGTTGATGTTCGAGACCGGGCACTTCGCCACGCTGTGGCGGAACATGGCGGTGCGGCTCGGGCTCCAGGTGGATTTCCTCCCCGGCGACTGGCGCCACGGCGTGGACCCCGAGGTGGTCGAGGCCAAGCTGGCCGAGGATCGAAGCCGTGCCATCAAGGCCGTGGCAATCGTCCACAATGAAACCTCCACGGGCGTGACCAGCCGGGTGGCGGAGGTACGCAGGCGGATGGACAAGGCCGGCCACCCGGCGTTGCTCGTGGTGGATACCATCTCGTCGCTGGCCTCCATCGATTACCGGCATGATGAATGGGGCGTAGACGTGACGGTGAGCTGTTCCCAGAAAGGCCTGATGCTGCCGCCCGGCCTCGGCCTCAATGCCCTCAGCGAGAAGGCGTTGGCGGCATCGAAGTCGGCCCGGCTGCCGAGGTCCTACTGGGACTGGGAGCCGATGATCAAAGACAACCAGGCCGGTTTCTTCCCCTACACGCCGGCGACGAACCTGCTCTACGGCCTGCGAGAGGCCCTTCACATGTTGCTCGAGGAAGGGCTGGAGAATGTCTTTGCCCGACACGACCGGCACGCCGAGGCCACCCGCCGCGCCGTGCAGGCGTGGGGGCTGGAGGTGGTCTGCTTGAATCCCGCGGAATACAGCAGCTCCCTGACCGCCGTGATGATGCCGGAAGGGTACGATGCCGACGCCCTCCGGAAGGTCATCCTGGACCGGTTCGACATGTCGCTCGGCACCGGCCTGGGGAAATTGAAGGGCAAGATCTTCCGCATCGGCCATCTGGGCGACTTCAACGATTTGATGCTCGCCGGGACCCTGAGCGGGGTGGAGATGGGTCTGGCCCTCGCTGGCGTGCCCTTCACCCGGGGCGGGGTCGCGGCAGCCCTCGATTTTCTCGGCAGCAAGTGACCTGTGCCATAGGGATCATCAAGAGCAAGGCCTACATGGATGCCAACTTCTGACTGGGGCAAAGACCCGGGGGAAGCTCCACGAAACGGAGGGGGCTCTCCATCCCCCCCTTCTGCAACCAAACAGGTCGCCATTCCCGACTCCTCGCCCCGAGCGCCCCGCCCTCTTGTCCGGAAGATGGACGGCGGCTGTAATCTCCTTGATTTTTCCCCGAGGCCCGGCCTAGACTCCGCATGCAGTCGTCTGACCTGCCGATCACTTCCGTCCGGCTGCGGAATGTGGAGTGGCAGGCATCACACTCAACCTGGGCCCCGAACGTGAAACCTGTCCGCTTGAACTGTTCATTCACCTCGCTCGCCCGCTCACGTCTGAGCCCTTGGGAAGACAGGGACCAGGCTGAGGGGACCGGTCCCCAAAGGCGAGAGAGGCACTTGCATAAGGATGGCCGTGGATGGGGAATGACTTCAACGCGGGAGGATGCCATGCCAAGGATGACAGGAAGGTTGGGGTTGTTGGTGGGCGCTGCTTTGATTATCCTGGCCGGCACTGCCCAGGCGGCCCAGTTGACATGGTGGAGCCATTGGGCGGTCGAGGACAACAAGAAGCTCGTCCTCTTCGAGGCCAAGCGGCGATTCGAAGCGAAGCACCCCGGGAACACGGTGGAAATCACCTTCTACGAGAAGAAGAACATGTGGCCGACTCTCCGGGCGGCGTTCACGGCGGGCTCCGGCTTCCCGGATGTCTTCTACTACGACAACGACGTGCCGGAGTTCATCGCCACCGGATGGCTCGTGGACCTGTCCACTGCGATCCGCTGGGAAAACATCGAGCCGTACGGCAAGGCCTTCTGGACTCGGTCGGGGCCGGGGAGCAAGGTCGGCACCTGGGCCATTCCGGTGGAAGCGGCCTCGGATGAGATCTATTACAACAAGAAGATGTTCCGCCAGTTCGGGATCACGGTCCCGGCCAGCTTTGGTTTCGGCCAGGATGAGTTC
Organism: uncultured bacterium; assembly: GCA_964644725.1. Lineage (GTDB taxonomy): Bacteria > Methylomirabilota > Methylomirabilia > Methylomirabilales > 2-02-FULL-66-22 > 2-02-FULL-66-22. The sequence goes on along the minus strand of CAZXXV010000052.1, from coordinate 10,039 downwards.
AAAGAGGTCGTAACCAAGTGCGCCAAGGCCGGCTACGCCGCCTTTGCCACCGGGGCGGCCGACCGCGAGTGGGCAGCCATGTATATCCCGAACGCCCTGCTCCTGAGCAAGCTGGGTTATGACGAGTTGAAGAAGCTGGCCCATGGAGAGCTGAGTTGGAAGGACCCGCGGGTGGTCGAGGCCTTCCGGTACTACAGGGAACTTGTGGATCTCGGCGCCTACGCCAAGACCCTCAGCAGCATGACGCTGGCTGACGCGCACCGGTATTTTCACACGGAGCAGAGGGCGTGCATGTTCCCGGTCGGCTCCTGGTACACCGGGCGGGCATTCGTCCCGCCCGACAAGGGTGGCCAACCACCCGATTTCGAGCTGGGGTTGCTCAACAATCCCTTGATGAAGAACGGGAAGGGCCACCGGGAGAAGTTCCTGGGGGTTGGCGGCTCGCTGGCCGTGGCGGCCAAGAGCCCGAACCTTGCCCTGGCGCTCGATGTCGCCAATGCCTTCGCCGATGTCGAGATCGGGAACATGTGGATGGCCAAGACCGGCGTCCAGACGGGGATCAAGACCGACCCGGCAAGAATTGACAGCCCGATCAAGTGGTACTTCGAGGAATACGACAAGGTGAACAAGGGGACCAAGTGGGTTGACCTGACGGCACAGAACATGAAGGCCCTCATGAAGCCGGGCCTGTGGGAGGCCTATGTCGCCACGGTGAACCAGGGCCTGCCGAACAAGCTGATCGGGCCGGATGAGGCCCTGGCAAAACTGGAAGAGGCACGACTTAAGGGTAAGTAGGTCTTGCCCGGCCGTCAGCCTTCAAGTCCTCGAGAGAAAGGAGGGAGGACAGAAGAGTGGGTATCTCGAAAGGGGTCAACGGTTGCAGTGCGGGAGGATGCCATGCGCAGGATGACAGGATGGATCGTGGTAGCAGGATGCGCCCTGTCGGTGGCGCTGGGTGCCGCTGCTCACGGGGCCGAATTGAGTTGGTGGAGCCACTGGGCGACCCAGGACACGAAGAAGGTCGTTCTCAACGAGGCGAAAAGGCGCTTCGAGGCCAAGCACCCCGGCAACACGGTGACCATCACCTACTACGAGAAGAAGAACATGTGGCCGACCCTCCGCGCGGCCTTCACCGCGGGCTCCGGCTTCCCGGACGTATTCTACTACGACATTGACGTGCCGGAGTTCATCGCGACCGGCTGGCTGGCGGACCTCACCGACGCCATCCGCTGGGAGAATATCGAGCCATACGGGAAGGCGTTCTGGAGCCGGCCGGGGCCGGGCGGCAAGATGGGCGTCTGGGCGATTCCTGTCGAGGCGTCCTCCGACGAGATTTATTTCAACAAGAAGATGTTCCGGCAGCTCGGGATCAATGTCCCGGCGAACTTCACCTTCACACAGGACGAGTTCAAGGAGGTGGTAGCGAAGTGCGCCAGGGCTGGCTATGCGGCCTTCGCCACCGGCGCGGCGGACCGCGAGTGGACGGCCCTCTATATCCCCACTGCCTTTTTGCTCAGCAAGCTGGGTGTCGAGGACCTGAAGAAGCTGGGGAGCGGCGAGCTCTCCTGGAAGGACCCCCGGATCGTGGATGTCTTCCGGTACTACAAGGAGCTGATTGACCTCGGGGCCTACGCGAAGACCCTCACCAGCATGACCCTGGCCGACGCCCACCGCTTCTTCCACACCGAGCAGAAGGCCTGCATGTTCCCCGTGGGCTCCTGGTACACTGGCCGCGCCTTCGTGCCCCCGGAGAAGGGGGGCCAGCCCAAGGACTTCGAGTTGGGGCTCCTCAACTATCCGCTCATGAAAGACGGGAAGGGGCACGGGCAGAAGTTCCTAAGCGTGGCCGGCTCCCTTGCCGTGGCGGCCAAGAGCCCGAACGTCAAGCTGGCCCTGGAGGTGGCGAACGCCTTCGCGGACGTTGAGGTCGGGAACATGTGGATGGCCCAGACCGGGATCCAGACCGGGATCAAGACCGACCCGGCGAAGATCGAAAGCCCCATCAAGTGGTACTTTGAGGAGTTCGGCAGGGTCAACAAGTCCAGCAAGTGGGTGGATCTGACGACCCAGGACATTAAGGCCCTGATGAAGCCCGGCATGTGGGAGGTCTGGGTTGCCACGGTCAACCAGGGCCTCCCCAACAAGCTCATCGGGCCGGACGAGGCCGTGACCAAGCTGGAAGAGGCGCGCTTGAAGGGTAGATAAGCTTTCAGCGTTCTGTCATCAGCTCTCACCCTGAGGGTTCGGGGGTCGGGGGCTGGGGATCGGGGAAGATCAAATCCCCACCCCCTGGCCCCCGCCCGAGCCACCATGCACGCGGACCAACTCGATACTGCCCAACCCTTGCCGCGGGTCGTGCCCCGCGAGGAAGTCCGCAAACCAGGGCCACGACGCCCCTGGGGCGCGATCGTGACTTTTCTCGGGCCCGCGCTCCTCTTTTACTTTGCCTTCATCATCTATCCGGTCCTGGTCACCTTCTACAACAGCGTTCACACGCTCAGGATGGACATGGGGATGGTGTACGAGTACGTCGGGCTCGAGCACTTCCGGGAGATCCTGAAGGAGGACGAGGTCTTCTGGAAGGCGGCGCGAAATTCCATGACCTGGGCCGTGGTGGCGCCCATCGTGGACATCCCGCTGGCCCTCATCCTCGCCTTCATCCTGCACAGCAAGGTCCCCTTCGCCCGGTTCTTCCGCACGGTCTGGTTCACGCCGCTCCTCATGTCGTACCCGGTAGTCGGGGTGATCTGGTTGTGGGTCTACAACTATGACTGGGGAATGGCGAACCTCGTCCTGCGGGCCATCGGCCTGGGACAGCACGCCCAGGCCTGGCTGGCCAGCCCCACGACGGCGCTGCCGGCGCTCATCCTGGTCACCAGCTGGATGTTCGCCGGGTTCAACATGGTGGTCATGCTGGCGGCGATCCATGCGATCCCCGCCGAGTATCAGGAGGCAGCCCGGGTGGACGGCGCCGGCACCTGGCACCGGTTGATCCACATCATCGTGCCACTGCTGCGTCCGACGATGGTGAACCTCGCCATCCTGGACTTCATCGGCAAGATGAAGCAGTTCGCCCTGGTCTGGGTCATGACCCGGGGCGGGCCGATGTGGGGGACCGAAACCGTAGCAACGTACGTGATCAAACGGGCCTTCGAGTGGAAGACGCTCGACCTCGGCTACCCCTCGGCGATTGCGGTGATCTGGTTCGTCATCATCTTCGGGCTCTCCTGCGGCCTGACCCGGTTCCTGCAGCGGCGGGAGGCGCTGGAGTTCTGATGCTGCGCGCGCGACTGACCAAGGCGATCCTGATGCTCCCGGTCCTGGTCTACACGGCCTTTTCCGCCGGCCCATACCTGTGGACCGCCATGATGTCGCTTCGAACCACGGACGAGATCTACCGCGACCACTACGGCCTTCCGATCCCACCCCACTGGTGGAAGTTCTACACCGCCTGGACGGAATTCGGGTACGCCACCTACTTCAAGAACAGCGCCATCGTAACCCTGGTCGCCGTCACGCTGATCACGATCTTCGGGGCCATGGCGGGCTTCGGCTTTGCCCGCAAGCGGTACGCCTTCCCCCTGCGGGAGCCGCTGTTCCTGATGCTCTTCCTGTCCATCATGTTCCCGCCCCAGATCATGATCCTGTCGCTGTTCCAGATCCTCATCAAGTACGGGCTCTTCAATACGCTGGCGGGACTCATCCTGGTCTACGTGGCGACAGAGCTGCCGGTGACGATCTATCTGCTGCGGGCTTTCTTCGCCCAGATTCCGCAGGAATTGGAGGAGGCGGCACGGATCGACGGGTGCACAGACTGGAGTATGTTCTGGCGGGTCATGTTCCCCATCGCGTTGCCGGCGGTGGCGACCACGATGATCCTGAACTTCATCTACTTCTGGAACGAGTTCCTCTACGCCGTGGTCTTCATCACCAAGCAGGAGATCCGGACGCTCCCCCTTGCCATCCAGTTCCTGGTCAGTGATCAGTATTTTGACATCGGCATGCTGGCCACCGGCCTGATGATCGCGACCCTGCCGGTGCTGGTGATGTATCTCTTTCTGTCCGAGTGGTTCGTGAAGGGCATGACCGCTGGAGCCGTCAAAGGGTAAGCCACGACTGGGGAGCACGAGGCAGATGCAAAAGCCATTGCGCGTCGCGCTCTTGGGTTGCGGGTTTGCATCGGAGTTTCACTTGAAAGCCTGGCGCATGGTTCCAGGGGCGGAGGTGGTCGCCCTGTGCGATCCGGACCCGGGCAAGCGGGAGGCCCGTGCGCGGGAGTTTGGCATCGGCAGGACGTTCGCCAGCGTGTCGGACTTGCTGCGAGAGATCGAGGTGGATGCCTACGATGTGGTGACCCCGCACGAGACGCACCGATCGGTCGCAGAGCAGCTCGTGGCCGCGGGCAAGCCGGTGCTGTGCCAGAAGCCGCTGGCGGAGACATTGGAGGACGCCCGGGCCATCGTGGATCTGTATGCGCGGCGACAGGTTCGCCTGATGGTGAATGAGAACTGGCGGTGGCGGGTGTGGTTCCAGGAGATCAAGCGCCAACTGCAGGCCGGCGCCATCGGGGAGCCATTCTACGCCCGCCTCGGCACCCGCAGCCCGGCAGTCGTCCCCACCCCCGAATACCCAGACACCTTCCTCATCCCACGCCAGCCCCGCCTCAAAACGATGCCCCGGCTTCTGATCCTCGAGTTCCTGGTCCACCACGTAGACACGATGCGGTTCCTGTTCGGCGAGGTGGACAGCCTCTACGTCCAGACGCGGAACCCGGTCGGGACCGTCATCGGCGAGTCGCTGGTCACGATGGTGATGAACCAGGGACCCGTCCTGGGGCTGCTGGACGAGAGCTGGGTCTCGTATGGGTACCCGGTATTGACATCCGCCGAATCAATGGTGGTCGAAGGCAGCCGGGGCTCGCTGTTCCTCACCACCGACGGGCGCCTGACACTCCACCGGGCTGACGGCCGGATCGAGCGGATTCCACTGGATACCACCGATTTCTACGTTCGTATGTACTGGGGGGCCATCAACCACTTTGCCGAGTGCCTGCGGACCGGCGCCCCGTTCCAGACGGATGGGCCCGACAACCTGAAGAGTCTGGAAATCACCTTCCGCGCCTACGAGTCGGCCAGGGACAACACCGTGATCCGTTGGAGAAGCTCATGAGCTACACAGTGGTGTACTGGAACCGTGCCACGGACGACGTCTACGAGGTGATCCGCAGCGAGATGCCTGCGGGATGGACCTTAATCACGCCTCAGAAGGAGACCCCGGAAGCCTGTCGCAGCCAACTAGGCGAGGCCGACTTCGTGCTGGCGGCAGTTTGGGGGATCGGGGAGGGGGAGCTTCGCGTGGCGCCGAAGCTCAAGATGGTGCAGCACCAGGGGGTCGGCCACGAGAAGATTGACAAGGCGGCGCTGAAGGCGCGGGGGATCCCCCTGGCCATCTGTCCGGCCGGAACGACGGTGGGCGTGGCCGAGCACACGATCCTGCTGATCCTCGCCGTGTACAAGCGGCTGGTCATGGCGGACACCAAGCTCCGCCAGGGGAAGTGGCTGCAGTGGGAGCTGCGATCCACCTCGTTTGAGCTGGCCGGCAAGACGTTGGGTCTGGTGGGATTCGGCCGGATCGGGCAGGCGGTGGCCCAGCGGGCTCACGCCTTCGAGGCGAGGATCCTGTATCACGACCCCTACCTGAAGGAACGGCTAACCGTGGCTGCCGCCTGGGACGCCAGGGAGGTGTCATTTTCGGAGTTGCTCCGGCAATCCGACATCGTCAGCCTGCATGTGCCGACGACGGATGAGACCCGCCGCTTCATGAGTACGCCCCAGTTCGAGCAGATGAAGCGATCGGCCATCCTGATCAACACATCCCGGGGTGCCATCGTAGACGAGCCGGCCCTCGTCAAGGCCCTGGAGGCCAAGACGATAGCCGGGGCGGGCCTGGACGTGTTCGAGCAGGAACCCATCAAGCCGGACAATCCGCTGTTGAAAATGGATAACGTCGTGTTGACTCCGCACATCTCCGCCGGCACTGTGGATGCTTTGCGGGAGAAGATGCGGTCCATCTTTGCGAATCTCCGGCGCTTCGCCGAAGGCAAGCCGATCCACGATCGGGTGGTGTAGCAAACAGAGCAGCAGGAGGCAATCCCCCCTGCGCGAGCGATTTCGTTCGGAATGTTAATAGTCTCAACCAACCGAAAGGAGATGCCCATGGCTGGAATCGGTTTCCGAGTGCGGACCAAGATCGAGCGGGCGCCGAAGCATCTGGTGGAGCAGTTCGCCAAGTATCCGACCGGCAACATCGTGGACGCCATGGGCCGGTTCGGCGCCATGGACCCCGGCGTGAAGCCCGTGGGCCCGGGGATGAAGTTCGCCGGCTCCGCCCTGACGGTCCGGATCCGGGCGTGCGACAACCTGGTTGTCTACAAAGGACTTGAGTTGGCCCAGCCGGGCGACGTCCTCGTGATCGCGACCAACAACTTCCAGGGCGCGGCCACCTGGGGGGACCTGACCAGCATGATCGCCAAGGCCAAGGGGATCGCTGGCGTGGTCACCGATGGCATGGTGCGGGACGTGGACGGGATCTGTAATGTGGGCGTGCCGGTATTCGCCCGCGGCGCCACCCCCAACAGTCCCTTCAAGGACGGACAGGGGGAAGTCAACTTCACCGTGACCTGCGGTGGCGTGACCGTTCGCCCCGGCGACATCCTGGTGGGAGACGGCGACGGCGTGGTGGTCATCCCCCGCGAGGACTGGGACGAGGTCCTGAAGGGCGTCGCGAAGGTCGTCGAGAAGGAGAACCAGACCGTGGCCAACATTCAGGCCGGCAAGTTGATCCCGGACTGGGTCGCCAAGACGCTGGCGGAGCGCGGTTGCACCTTCGTGGACTAACTTCCCTTGCCGTCGCCGGTGAACGCGTGGCAAAGGGCAAGGCATTCGACAGACACTGCTAATTGGGTAGCCTGCCGCCTTACTGACATGATACAAAGGGGGGGACGTGTGCCCCCACCCGGTCCCCGCAGGCTGTCCATGTAGCGGGGACACCGGCCTGCCTGATCGCGAGTGGAAGGCCTCCCGCAATGACGGATTGTGGCCTTCCAGGAGCGAAAGGCGGCGGGCGCATGGTCGGTGCGAAGAGGGCTGGTAGCTTTACCCAAGGGAGGGTAGCGGGAACACACGACGAGTCGAAGGGCATCGGGGCGTGCGGTGAGTTCGCGTGAGGCGGACCATCGACACGCGGGAGGCTCGCGATGAGGCGAATCCTATGGTCAGCATTGGGCGTCCTGGCGGCGGTCGCAGCGACCGTTCTGGGGCCCGGCGGAGCGGCGGACATCCGCGCGGCGGAGTTCGACCTAGTCGAGGCACACACAACCACGGCGGATCACCCATACACCCTGGGGATGGTCCGCTACGCCGATCTGGTCAAGGAGCGCACCAGGGGACGGGTGGCCATCCAGATCCATCACTCGCGGGAGCTTGGCGACGAGCGGCAGGTGGTCGAGGGGTTGCAGCTCGGGACGATTCATTTGACGGTGACCTCGACTGGGCCCCTGGGCGGCTTCGTGCCGGAGATGAACGTGGTGGATCTGCCATTTCTCTTCCGAGACGCCAGGCACGCTTACAAGGTCCTGGACGGGGAGATCGGCCGGAACCTCCTGACCAAGTTCGAAGCGGTCGGGATCAAGGGGCTGGCCTTCTGGGAGAACGGGTTCCGCCACATCACGACCGCGAAGAAGCCAGTCCGGGAGCCCGGGGACCTGAAGGGCCTGAAGATCCGCGTCATGGAGAACAAGGTCCACCAGGCGGCGTTCCGGCAGCTGGGAGCAGATGCCACACCCATGGCCTGGGGTGAGGTGTTCACATCGCTGCAGCAGGGACTCCTGGATGCCCAGGAAAACCCCATTCCCATCATCTACACGTTCAAGCTCAACGAGGTCCAGAAGTACGCATCCCTGACCGGCCACGTCTACTCGCCAGCGCCGCTCCTCATGAGCAAGAAGACCTGGGATCGGATGCCGCCTGAGATCCAGAAGGTCATGCTCGACACGGCCGTGGAGGTGGCGAAGTACCAGCGCGGTGTGATCCACGAGCAGGAGCAGAAGCAGGTCGGCGAATTGAAGGCCAAGGGAATGATCATTATCGAGAACCCCGATCGGGCCGCGTTCCGCGAGGCCATGAAGCCGGTCTTCGAGCAGTTCCAGGGGCAATTCGGAAAGGATCTCGTCCAGCGCATCGTCAACACCAAGTAGGATGCGTGCGGCGTGACGGGGCAGCCTCGTAGCATCGGCTCGAACCTGGACGCCCTCAGTCACGGGGCGAACCGCCTGGTCGAGTGGATCATGGCGTTGCTCCTGGCGGCCATGACCCTCCTGGTGGGCGTCCAGATCGCCGGCCGTTTCGTTTTCGAATACTCCATTTTCTGGTCAGACGAACTCGCCCGGTTCCTCCTCATCTGGATCTCGTTTCTGAGCATGAGCGCGGGGATTCGCCGCGGGGCGCACCCGGGGATTGATAGCCTGGTGCGTGCACTTCCGCCGCGCTCGGCCCGTGCCGTCCTCACCCTCGCGTTCCTTCTCTCCCTCCTCTTCTTCGCCGTGATGGTCGTTTACGGCGGCGTCCTGGTACTCCGCACCTGGCCCCAACGATCGGTGGCCCTTGAACTTCGCATGGGCATCCCGTATCTGGCTGTCCCGGTCTCCGGTCTCCTGATGTTTCTGCACGCGGCGGCCCTCTCGCTGCGCGGTAAGTCACTTCCAATGGCCGCTGGGGGAGATCCCATTGATTAGCCTGATCCTGGTCGGCCTCCTCCTGATTCTCTTCGCCTGCAACCTCTCCGTGGCGGTGGCCTTCGGCCTGACGGCTACGGCCTTCCTGGTCCTGCTCACCGACATCCCCCTCACGTTGATCCCACAGCAGATGTTCGCCGGCACGGACTCCACCGTGCTTCAGGCGGTCCCCTTCTTCCTGCTGGCGGGAGCGCTGATGGACAAGGGGGGCATCTCCGTCCGGCTGGTCAATTTCGCCAACAGCCTGGTGGGTTGGGTGACCGGGGGATTGGCTATGGTGTCGGTGGTGGCAAGCATGTTCTTCGCCGGCATCTCCGGATCGGCAGCCGCCGACTCCGCGGCCATCGGCTCGGTGATGATTCCGGCCATGGAGAAGAAGGGATACGCCAAGGACTTCGCCGCAGCCCTGATCGCGTGTGCGGGGACGATCGGGACTATGATTCCCCCCAGCATCCCCATGATCATTTACGGGGTCGCAACCGGGACGTCCATCGGGGCGCTGTTCATCGCCGGGGCAATCCCCGGCGTCCTCATGGGGCTGGCCCTGATGGCGCATTCGTACGGGATCAGCCGGAAACGCGGATACGTTGGCCTCCCCTTCCCCACGGCACGCGAAGCCTGGGTCACGTTTCGGGAAGCGGTCCTGACCCTGCTGATGCCGGTCATCATCGTGGGGGGGATTCTGGGCGGGGTCTTCACCCCGACGGAGGCGGCCGCGGTTGCCGTGTTCTACAGCCTGCTGCTGGGGGGATTGGTGTACCGGGAACTGAAATGGCACCACCTGCCGGAGGTCCTGGTGACCACGGGTCTCGGAACCGGCATCGTCATGTTCATCATCGCGACGTCCACGCTGTACAGTTGGATCCTGGCACGGGAGTTGATTCCGCTGAAGTTGGCCAATGCCTTCACGGGGATCACCGACAACCCATGGGTGTTCATTTTCTTGGTCAATGTCCTGTTGCTCCTCGTCGGGACCGTGATGGAGACGGTGCCTTCCATCATCATCTTTGCCCCGGTGCTGCTGCCCCTGGTGAAACGGCTGAATATCGACCCGGTGTTCTTTGGTGTGATCATGGTCGTCAACCTCTCCATGGGCCTCGCCTCGCCCCCCTCGGGCGCCACGCTCTTCGTCTCGACGGCGATTGCCAAGGAACGCCTGGACCGCGTCTGCCGGGCCGTCTGGCCCCTCTTCTTCACCATGATCGCCATCCTGCTGCTGATCTCCTTCGTCCCCTCCCTCGTCATGTT